>JAPYRO010000017.1:2999-13581 GCA_029941095.1 Dehalococcoidia bacterium | reverse complement strand
CTGCTTTTTGAAAATCTGCTATGGTAAGCACGCCACACATACCCATAGCAGTCCTAAGCGCTCCGATCAAATTCTCTGTTCCATCTGTTTTATCTGTGGGGCCATTTAAGATCTGATCTAATGATCCGCGAACACCTACACGAATTCTGGTACCACGGGGGAGCGCTGGGTGAGGCGTCGCCATTCCCCAATGGTAACCTTTCCCTGGTGCTTCTTCAGTGGAAGCCAATATAGAACCTAACATTACAGCGTCCGCACCAGAGACTAAAGCTTTACTTAAATCTCCACCGCTTCTAATCCCTCCATCCGTAATGATAGGGACATAACGGCCTGTACGACTGTAATATTCATCTCTGGCGGCAGCTGTATCTATTGTGGCGGTAACCTGTGGAACCCCAATACCCAAAACTTCCCTGCTGGTACATGCGGATCCCGGTCCAACCCCTACTAATACTGCTGAAACACCAGTTTCCATAAGTTCCAACGTAGACCCATAAGATACCGTATTACCTATAATCACTGGTATCGGGATTCTTTTAACTAGATCTTCTATCTGTAAACCAAGCGAGTTCCTTGAAATAAACCGGGCTGTGGTTACCGTAGATGCGCACACGAAATAGTCGGCTCCTGCTTCAACAATTGTGTCGATAAACTCAGTAGTGTTTGCCGGAGTTACTGAAACAGAAACGATCGCCCCTTGCTCTTTCATTTTTTCTATAGACCTGGCCATATACTCTGCTTTAAGGGGCGCTGAATATATCCTCTGGAGCACTCTGGTCACTTTATCAATTGGAGCATCTATGACCTCTCGAAGTACCTTTTCTGGATTAGCATAGCGACCATAAACACCCTCTAGGTTAAGGGTCGCTAAACCACCTTTTTTCGTATATAAAGCTGCAAATTTTGGGTCGACGACTCCATCCATAGCAGCCGCTAATATAGGCAAATCGAATTCATGGTCGCCAATCTTAAAACCAATTTCTGTATCGACAGGGTCCATTGTTACTTGACCTGGTACTATCGCAACTTCTTCAAAACCATAAGCGCGCTGTAGGTTTTTAAAATTAGTGCCTCCAGTTTGATGTTCAACAACCCCTGATACTGCAGATGGTATGACCATGCTAGGTTACTCCTATATAGTTTTATTATGACAAGTTATTGCGTCAATAATATGGGGTTTTCTAAAAAAAACAACACGCCGATGCGTGTTGTTACTGACCATATATAACGTTTGTGGGTCCATGACTAAGTTTCTCAATATTGATGGGAACAGTCAAGACCGATTTACAATAATTAATTGTTACTCCCCAAAACCACCATTTTCAACAAATCCCGGGTAAGCTACAGATATTTTCTCTTTCACAGAAGATCTTAAAATACTCAGCTGCTCTGCTGTAGGAGCATCTGTTTCCGGGATATTTGATGGTATACCAAATTCAAATCCTGTATTCTCCACTACTTCTTCAACGGTTACACCCGGATGAACTGATTCAAGTTCGAATCCCTTTTTTTCCTTCAAAAATTGCATGACACATAAATTTGTTATTAGCATGGTTGGCCCACCGGGTCGATGTACTCTTTCATCGCTGGTACCGGGTGTGGTTATAAAATCAACATCTTCAACAAATACTCTTGGTGTATGTTCCATACGGAAAAGTATTATTCTTTGTGTCATAAAATAAAGCATTCCAGAACCTGCAGCACCTGGAAGCCTAACATCTGGTTTATCGTGATCTCCAATAGTAGTGAGGTTGATATTACCATGCCCATCCATCTGGGCTCCTCCAAGAAAAAAGAGATCCAGTTTACCTCTTTGAGCGATATCAAATGTCTCCTTGCCGCTTATTGGGCTTAAAGCCGGGTCATCTGAACCGATAGCAACATAGATCATATCTGGAGCTGTCGAATATTGAGCTAAAAGAACTCCAGACATTGGTACTGGGGAAGCAGCACCGGTACCTACATATGTTTCATCGCGCACTTCTCTAGAAATACGCGCGGCCATAAGTTCTCCAATAGTGAAACTTTCGGAGGTAAAGGGCAATTAATCACCTCATATTATCTAATTGATTAATGAGAAACCGCTAATACCATCTCTTGATATTCGGCTTCCGAATGACCAATTATGTATTTATTTAAATATTCTTTATACGATTCAGGAGACTTGGCAGCAGCGATGTATTCATTCAAGTGGTTATGGTCAACATCATAGGCAGGCTCCATCGCCCCCGGATGGGATGCATTAGGGCTAAGAACTACTGTACTAACAAACGGCCAAGGTATTACATATCCGCCTCTAGGATCTTCGGCCAAATCATAATCTACAATCTCTTCCACTGTAACAATTACCTTGTCACTAGCTTGAGCTACCATACGATCATCGTAACTAGGTGCTAATACGTTTCCTGTTTTATCTGCTTTATAAGCATGAATAAGTGCGAAGTCGGGCTTAGTAGCCGGGACGAGCACAATATCTTCACCGGGTGAATAAGGGTCTTCTATTACCTTCCATTCAGGATGCAAACCTAAAAAGTCAGCTCCGATCACTCCTCTTGATGGAATAAACGGTACACCATTGGCTCCAGCCTGGAGTCCAGTTAAAGTAACTGGTCAAGTCGTATCCATGGCCGCAATTCCACCTTGTTTTGCAACTCTACGAAAGTTTGGAGCTAATCCACTTTCCCCAAAAGTAAGTGAGCCAGTCTCGACGGCCTTTACCAAACCTGCCCCTATGAGCATATCACCGTTAATTCCGCCTGCGGGAGTAAAAACTAGCTTTAAATCGCCGATATTTTGGCGTACAAGTTCTCTCGTAACAGCCATAGATGACTTATGATTATTACCGGACATTGCTAAAAGACTACCGCTCTGGATCTTTGCAACAGCCTCTTCAATTTGTAAAAATTTAGTCATAACCATCCTCCAAACTAATTGTCTACATTAAACTAAACTTTAACACACGTACGAAACGAAACAAAGTATACGAATAAACACAACTGAATAGGCAGAGTTTACTCTCTATTTAATTTGGATGCTGATCTTAATAACCGATGACGCTGGGAGCCTGGCAATACTCGTTTTCTTAGCCTAATTGCTTTTGGGGTTATCTCCACTAATTCATCATCCTCAATAAAGTCTAGACATTCCTCAAGAGTCATTTTAGTGGCGGGAGTTAGTTTAATAGCATCATCTGAACCTGCTGCCCTAACGTTAGTTAATTTCTTTTCTTTACAAATATTCAAGTTGATATCGTCTTGCCTCGAGTTAGATCCAACAATCATACCTTCATACACAGTTTGACCTGGATCAACAAAAGTGTCGCCTCTACCTTGCGCGTTTCTAATACCATACGGCACACATATACCAGCCTCCGAAGAAACCAAGACTCCGGACCTAACTTTATTTATCGAACCTGAAAGCGGTCTGTAATCTTTGAATATACTAGTCATAACACCTTGACCTTTAGTAGATTTCACAAAGAAGCTATTAAACCCTATAAGGCCTCTTGTGGGTATCTCGAAATCCATCCGAACATTACCTCTGCCATCGGCATCCATATTAATCATTTCTGCTAATCTCGAAGATAAATTTTCTGTCAGGGCTCCTATGAAGTCTTCACGTGTATCCAAATACAGTATTTCGTAAGGTTCATGTTCAATACCGTTTAGATATTTTGGTATCGCTTGGGGCTTAGAAACTTCTAACTCAAATCCTTCTCTCCTCATAGTTTCGATCAAAATCGCTAAATGAAGTTCGCCTCTGCCAGATACAAAAAATTCATCAGCTGAATTGCCATTTTCAACAACAAGGCTAACATTCGTCTGCACTTCTTTCTCAAGGCGTGCCCGTATTTCTCTAGAAGTACCTCTTGTTCCTTCAAGACCAGAAAGTGGAGAAGTATTAACCGAAAAAGACATTCTAACCGTTGGGGCATCAATAGTAATTGTTGGTAGCGGTTTGGGGTCATCAACAGAAGAAATTGTGTCGCCAATTGCTATATCATCAAACCCAGAAATAGAAACGATCTCACCTACCTGAGCTTTGACAGTCTCAACCCTTTCAAGCCCATTAAATACGAAGATATGCGCGGCGCGAGCGTTGATATTTTCATTGCCAGATCCGATTCTTGTCACGAGATCCCCTTTAGAAATAGTACCGTTAGATATCCGTCCTATAGCCATTTGGCCTAAATGATCATCATAAGAAAGAGAAGTAACAAGGATTTGTAATGATCTTGTGGGATCTCCTTTGGGACTAGGAACATGATTCACAACAGTTTCAAAAAGTGTTTCCATACTTTGTTCATCAGAGTTTAAGTCCAGCTTGCTATACCCGTTTCTTGCAGAAGTATAGATTATTGGAAAATCCAGTTGTTCTGCACTAGTAGCTAAATCTAGAAATAAATCATTCACTTTTTCAATAACAAATTCAACTCGCGCATTCGGCGAATCAATTTTATTTATGACGACTATAGGGACCAACCCTTTTTCAAGAGCTTTATTCAACACATAGCGAGTTTGCGGCATGGGGCCATCTGCAGCATCAACTACCAGGAGGCAACCATCGGTCATATTAATAATTCTTTCAACTTCCCCGCTAAAATCCGAATGACCCGGTGTATCAATGATATTAATTTTGGTGTTCTTATAATTGATCGCCGTATTCTTAGATAGTATGGTAATCCCTCTTTCTCTTTCCAGAGGGTTACTATCCATGATAAGATCAGCGACTTTTTGGTTAGGCCTAAAAGTATTACTTTGCTTTAACATGGCATCGACCAAAGTGGTCTTACCATGATCAACATGGGCGATTATAGCTATATTACGTATATTTTTTGGGTTCATATTCATCTCAAGAATCACAAAATAATTCGTCCGATTTAATAATAATTTTCATTTCCTCTGATAATATCTAACTACAGAAATTGCAGAGTCCCAGTAGTTCCAATGAATGTCCATCTATTGAAAGGGAATACTGTTCTTGGATACTTAGGACCTCACTCTGTATATGGTCTTCTAATTCTCTGTCTAATTCAATATCAATTATGCGACGACAATTCTTGCAGAACAAATGATGGTGATGCTTAGCATCTTCCTTGTTAAGCTCGATAACTGTAGCGTTTTCAGGATTGGTAAATTCACTGATTAAACCAAATTTTTGCAAATCATTAATCACTCGATAAACTGTTGATTGTGCAAGTTTGCCTCGTGATGCTTTAAGTATTTGATCAATTGTTAAAGGGTCACCTTTTCTCAATAGAATACTCAAAACAATCAATCTCGGATTGGTAATTGATACATCTTTAGAGGTCAACAGGCTTCTAGACTGTTCTTTTACCGACATAATATTCAATTATAGTCGAGATAGTATCAGTTGACAAAAAATTACCGAATGGTATTCTTGATCAAATGAGAATGGGAATTATTCTCAATTTATACGGAGCAATCTATCTATGCCAAATATTACTTACGTTTTAATCGCTGCGCTCCTTGCCGGCCTTTTATCACTTATGGTGGCAATAATCCTTATACGTGACGCTAAGTCAGCTCAATATTTGGTGCGGTTCGGAACGCCATTTGCTGCAGGTGTTTTATTGATGGCCGCTTTTAGAGATCTTTTACCCCACGGTGTGGAAGATTACGGAATAGGTACTTTAAATGCTACCCTAAGTGCAATTATCCTTTTCTTTCTTATCGAGAAAGGATTTGGAAATTTCCATCACCATCATGAAGAACATTTGGGTTCCACGAATAGTAATACAGCCCAAGGTTGGCTTTTCTTAATAGGTGATCTATTTCATAACACGATCGACGGAATAGCTTTAGGAACAGCGTTTTTAATCAATATATCCACAGGGATGATTGCAACCATAGCATTGGTTTCACACGACATACCTCTTGAAGTGGGAGAGTTTGGAATTCAACTTAGAAGTGGTTTTACCAAAAGGCAAATTATAATAAGAAATTTAGTCTCGTCTTCTACTATTCTTATTGGAGCAACTATCGCATTCCAATTTGGAGAGACGATTGAGGTTACTATAGGATACCTTTATGGAGCAATCGCAGGATTTTTCATTTATATTGCGCTAAGTGACATTGTCCCTACAATACACTCCTCCGAAAATAAGCGTTTCGGACCACAAACTGCGTTTCTGATGATTGGCTTGGTATTTGGTTTCATCGTAGCAAGTTTAGCCCATAGTTACATAGATTTGGCGCACTAATAACACAATAATTTTCAACACTACCTAATTGAGCACATATTTTTTAGCGTATTCCATCCAAAGTTCTCGTATTTCGGCTGACGTTTCCATTACATCCAAACTAAAAAGTTGCCAGTCACCTTTTGAAGCATCAGCTTGAGTAGGCGAATATCCCTCATCAATTTTTGTCCAACTTCTTGGAGCTTGGGGAATATTCAATGTGTAGGGTTGAATTGGAAGAGACTCCACTTTGGAGATTAATAATTTTTCTATTTCTACTAGTTTATCATCGAATTCGTCTCTACAACTTTTGTGAAAATCAGGTCCAAAATATCTTTTTTCTACTGCAGCAGCCCCTCCCCAACGGATATTATCACGTTGAACAATGTGCATAATAGCATCGTATTGGACGTTGAAATATCTTTGAGTATGACGAAGATCACATGTGGCATACATAGTGAAACTTACATAGTCCGCAGCGGCAAAAGATAAATTTTTCCAATACGATCCAGACCCTAAACTCTTTGCTGCACCTGGAAAATCTGGATCTCCATCGTCATAATTAGCATATGAAGCAACCCATATCGTTCCATGGAAATGTTTCCTAACTTCTGGAATGAGAGTGTCTAAATACCATTGAGCAAGTTCCACTTGTTCTGAAGGTGGTAAATTCCCTAAAAACAATTCCCTACTGAAAACAACTTCGATTTCACCTGATACACCGTTGATCTGCATCATTTCAGCCTTTACGGCTTCAGCAGCTTTTGCTCTTATTACATACTGAGGGATTACCAAATTTAGAGTTCTATCTTTGAAATCTTGAATACTATTTATCGGAGGTAATTTATAATGATCTTTGTTTCCTTGAACAAGATAAGAGTCTCCACACATATCTGTATCAGCGTAAATTCTTCGGCCTTTCGTTTTTTCAATTATCCATGCAATGGCAGCTCCTCTTAATGCTTCATCAATCCAATATTCATCCACAATTATTTTGCCATTTTCATCCAAAATTAGTTTGCCATTTTCATCCATTAATGCACTGTGACATTTAATGCTGTTGTATTCTTCATCATAGGATGGAGGCATCGACATATTACCCATGGAGGGAGAGAAATTTAATTCTAAGTCTTTGTAATATGGATCTGTCATAACTCGATCCCAAAGGGGAGGGAATAAAATAGATTTGCTGTTTCTGATTCCGTATGGATCAGAAAGCATCACATATCTCATTTGATTCGGCATCTCATATCTTTCTAAATCTTTTAGATGGCATTCAAGTTGTTCCCATGACGGCCGGTAATAATCCACAAACTCCAGGAAAACATCCAAAGGTATACAGTGCCCTTCCCAAACGCTAGCCAAAGGATGAGTTAGAGAATCAGGAGAGGCCCTAAAACAAGGAGATAATTTCCCCTCTTCATCTTCGGTGATAGAATGGTTCCCTGCTTTAATATCTCTAAGAACAGATACGCCCACAGCTTCGACACCACAT
This sequence comes from Dehalococcoidia bacterium, assembly GCA_029941095.1. Taxonomy (GTDB): domain Bacteria; phylum Chloroflexota; class Dehalococcoidia; order UBA6926; family UBA6926; genus UBA6926. Next base: position 5,884 of record JAPYRO010000017.1, on the reverse strand, counting down.
TTCCATTCATCGGCAGTAGGCACGTAACCCAACACAAATTGATCATCCTTAGGGTTTCCAGTCCTTATCCAACCGCCTGAATCTTTAAGAATTGCTACTCTCGCTTCAATGGTTAAATCATCGCTTTCCGCGGAGCGCGGTCTTGACGAATCAGATTGAACATCACATCCTTGTAACTTTTGCCTCTCAGCGTCTGTTGGGCCTCGCTCCCCGTCTTGGAATTTACGTGTGATTGATGCACCAAGCCTGTCGTCAATACAATTTATCGCATATGAAAGTCCATACAATTCTCTCCAGTCTGCCACACTACGGGCGGTTCCAGAATCACTATCATTATTGCTAGATTTGCTCTTTTCGACATCACACCCTTTTAACACTTGTCTCTCATCCTCAGTTGGACCCCGTTCCCCTGTTTGAAATTGACGTGTTGTTGAAACACCAAGCCTGTCGTCAATACACTGTAGCGTATATGAAAGTCCATAAAGTTCTCTCCAGTTATCTATTGAAACAGTTTGACTAGAACGGCTCTCTCTACTGGTTTTTTGAGCTTTGTCTGAAGAGGTAGCTTTAAGCGGTGCTTTTTCTGGCCCTGGTTCTCTTGATGCCATTGGATCAGTTGTCATTTGATTAGCGGATGATTGATAAGTCTCAGTATTAGCAGATCGTTGAGAGGTCTCAGAATTAGTAGATGGTTCAGAATTACAACCTGAAAGGGTAAGCCACGCAAATAGCACTAACGCCAAATAAAATTTCATATTGACAACCACTCGATTCGTATTGGTGGAGCTGAGGAGGCTCGAACTCCTGACCTCTTCAATGCCATTGAAGCGCTCTCCCAACTGAGCTACAGCCCCATTTTATATTCGAAAAGTGGCTTTTATCGTACCATATTGCGTCAAAAAAAATCGATTGCAACACTTAGTAGCAAATTTTACTCAAATACAATGACCAGTATCCATCTTATTCGTATCTAGATTGGGGTATCGGTAACAGAATTTGCATCATCTCATTCCCACTCACTAGTACCCGCGGTTTACTAGTCATGTAGTTGTAGAATATCTTACTCTTTTTTACCGTTTATTCTAAATAACTTATACTCTGACATATGAGAGATTTTATATCTCATCACTAAGGGTTTAAATATGTTTACTAAAGGTAAATACCTATTATTGGTAATTGGATTGCTTTTCCTTATCCCCGCTTGTGCAGTTAAATCTAGCACCCAATCTGTAGTAAATACTTCTAGTACCAAAAATTCTACTCAAATTAAACAAGAATTTAGAAATACTGCTCCTTCAGCTACAGCAAAAGAGCAATATCAAAAATATGATAATACTACAATGCCTAAATTGCATAACCTGGGAATCAAGAATCTTGGACCTTATAACGACGCCAATAAAACTTTTGGAGACTTGCTTTTTGATACCGACTTAACTCTGCCAATATTTATTGAATTCGGCGCCAGAATAGATAGAGGGCAATCAAACTCGCCTGACAATCCTACGTTTGAATTTAAAGCGCCAGCAGACACATTGGTAATCTCTCCAATTACCGGTGTGATTACCCAATTAGACTGGCAACCTGCAACCGGATATGTACAGGATGATTGGGAAGTCATAATCTCTCCTAGTGCCCGTTCTTCTTGGGGTGTAAGCATTGACCATGTTGTGAGCATAGATTGCGACAGAACAGGGTATATTCCAGTTTATTGTGATAAACCATTACACATTAATGGCGTAAACTTAGAAGTTGGTACAGAAGTCAAAATTGGAGATGTCATAGGGTACATAGGCAATTGGATGGAGAATGGGACAAAAATTAACGGACGTACCGAAATTACTCTGTTTCAATATATTGAAAATCATGAAACCAAGTCAATTGATTCAGTAAGTTATTGTCCCACGCTTAACATAGCTGAGTCAGTTGAATCGTCTTTGAACGAAGCCGTAGTTAATTTAATGGAAAAATACGAAATGGTTCATGGCCGAGATTCAGTATATGATGAATCACAGATGGTTGCTCCCGGATGTATATATAGCACCATCGAAGACAATGAAACTGGTGGAAAATCAAACAAATAGTCATATAAATGGGAATTGACTACAATGAGCCACTAAAAGGAATTCGTCTGTGATTGGTAATTAATATTTTAATTACTTGTCTTTATTAAGAGCTGTATGGATTGCTCTTGAGTCTATCGGTAATTCAGTAATTCTTACCTTAGCTGCATCAAAAATAGCGTTCGCTATTGCCGCTGACGGAAGGCTAATCGGCATATCGCCAATTCCTCGGATTTTATATGGGCCATTGCCTTCTGGAGATTCGATCACATGTATAGTAAGTTCAGGGATATCCTTAACGGTAGGTAATTTATACTCGGCCAATGAGGGATTAATAACTTGGCCCTCTTCAAGTTGAATAATTTCAGTCAATGCTTGGCCAATACCTTGGATAATTCCTCCTTCTATTTGACCGTTAAATCCAACCGGGTTCAAAATAGTTCCGGTTTCATGGACCGCTGTGTATTTTAAGAGCGACACTGCTCCTGTATCAGGGTCAACTTGAACCTCTGCTACATGAGCAGCAAATGAGGTGAAAGGACTACTAGGAGCTTCTTTCGTATCACCATAGCCGGTCAATCCATCCGGTATTCTTGAAACTAGATCCGAAAAAGATATTGATTCAGCATTAACAGTATTAATGACTTGACCGAGCTCAACCTGCAACGCTTCTTGATCCCATCCAAGAAATTCAGCTGCCATATCTTTGGATTTTTTTATCAGATCTTGGCTCGCCAAATGGCCTGCTATCGAGATCACTCGTGATCCTCTCTGTGCACCTGCACCGCCATCGGGTGGGCTCTCTTGTGAAGACCAAGGTACGAC
>JAPYRO010000017.1:0-2989 GCA_029941095.1 Dehalococcoidia bacterium | reverse complement strand
CGACTCTAACAGCGCTCAAGGGCACCTTAAGATCTTCTGCAACAACCTGAGCCAATACATGATGCAAGCCACCTCCCATATCTGGCATAGCTGTAGATGCAATAATTGACCCGTCAGATGTAATGCTCACCGCTGCGTGACCGTCTAAACCGATTTCACTTTCATCGTGAATGGCGAACCCTCTGCCAACATAAGGGTTTTTAGAAGAATAGAAAGAGCTTTTCTCAATCGCGATATCAATGATTTCTTTAAATTTTATCTTCTGATACAGTGGATCGTTTTCATCTTTAACTGGCGCCCAACTTGAACCGCTTTTCAAAATATCTTTGGAATTACTCAGAATGTTCTTGGATCTTAGAAAAACCGGATCCATATTCAATTTATCAGCAATAATGTCCATATGCGATTCAGCTGCAAAGGTACCCTGTACAATACCCGGGCCTCTAAAGTAACCGGTTGGTACAGTATTAGTATAAACTTGATACGAATTGATCTTAACATTTGGAATGGAATATGAGTTGACCATTTCCATTACCAATAATCCGCCCATAGGTGGGACTGGTGCATAAGCGCTATACGCTCCTGTATTGAAATATGCTTCTACATCCCAAGAAACAATGGATCCATCTAATTTAACTCCTGCCCGTATGTATATTTCTGAATCACTTCGAGGATTCATCGCACTTAACTCTTCGGAGTATTCCATCGCATACTTAACCGGCCTCCCTACCAACTTAGCAAAGAGGTAACATACCAATACTCCGGTAGCATCACTTTTGCCACCAAAAGAACCTCCTAAAAGGGAAGAGTGAACAATCACAGATTCCCTTGGCAAGCTAGCCAATCTTGCTACTTCATTTCTGACTTGCATAGGATGCTGACTTGCAACCCATACATTAACATTTCCAGTTTCAGAATCTATCGATACTTGGCACCCATGAGGCTCTAAATAACCCTGGTGGGTCCTTTGGGTTATAAATTTTTGTTCTACGATTAAATCTGCCTCTGCTCTACCAGATTCAGTGTTGCCAATATAATGTTTCATATGTCCATACACGTTAGACAATTCATCTATTGGCAAAACTCTAGCGTAACTAGGGAATTCGGGATGTATTAGGCGAGCGTCAGGCTTGGAAGAACGAACAGCGCTAAATTCGGCTGGTACAGAAGTATATTCGACTTTTATTTTTTGTTTTGCCTTATCGGCAATATCCTTATCATCTGCCAAGATAGCAGCTATCTTATCTCCTATGAACCGAACCATGTCCCAAGACGCAATAACAGGTTCATCTCGGTAGAAGTTCCCCGTTAATAAGCCTTTTAAATCTTCTCCCGTAAGTATCGAATGTACTCCAGGAATTTTAAGGGCATCGGAAATATCAATTTTGTTGATCTTAGCGTGGGGAACGGTGCTCCTTAAGTAAACCATAACTAATGAGTCAGACATACTATAGTCGAGTGCGTACTTACCGGCACCTGTGACCTTGCCCACTCCGTCTATCCGTGGTGCAGACTTTCCTATAACCCGAAAAGGCTCAACTTTATCTACCATTGTTACCTCTCTAATACCACTGAAACGCTTTCATCACTAATCATCTCTTTATATATTCAATATATAGATTTTCTTTGCAGGGATGAAGGCCTTATTTGACTAAAATAGAGTATATTTGATCTAAAGGAAATTTGTGTTGAAAAAAAGGAACCGAAAACCCAACGCTTGGCTGACTGGGGCCATCTTATTCTTAGCGGCTTTTGTAATAATGCTATCGAGGATCTCTTAAAGATCTATTTTTCATATGGTGCTATTTAACCTGGGACGAACCATACACCAATCTCGGATAGCGGGATATAATTGACGAGAATTATCATGACAACGATTACACCAGTCCGATATCACGGTCTAGATGCTTTACGCGGTTTCGCCATGCTTTTAGGCATCGTATTACACGGTGCACTCCCATACATGGGCTTACCAAATGAGATATGGCCTTCTGATAAGGGCAGCTCTCCTATTACCAGCATCATCTTTGAATTTATTCATATCTGGAGAATGCCAGTATTCTTTGTTCTTGCTGGCTTTTTTGCAAGCCTCATCATTGATAGATATTCCTGGAGCTATTGGTGGGACAATAGACTGAAAAGGATACTACTTCCTGTCATCATTTTTACTCCAATAATGGCCTTAACTGTGCCTTGGATTTGGATATATGGTCTGTATGGGAAATTATCGTTCTTCTACACTATGGAAGGCAGCCCTTGGCATCTTTGGTTTTTATACCATCTTATGCTGTTTGCGTTCTTCTCATTTATATGCGTATCTCTAGGGGAGATTTTACGAAACAAAGGCCTGGGTATTGCTGTTAACTATCTTAGTTATCTCAATATTTTCGGTTGGGTAACAAAATATAGAATTTTCCAATCGCGCTACCCCGTGATGCTAACATTACTAATACTTCTGGCTGGCTGGTTCACGGCCGCGGAATTACCAGAGAACCCAATTGCAAGTGCCTTATATTTTTCATTTGGATACGGATTGTACAAAAAGACTAGTTTATTGAATTTTATGAAACGCCATTGGATAAAGTACATGGTGGCAAGTATTTTCTTTTTCATACTCTATCTACTCACATATAAGAATTTCGACTACATTGATCCAACAACTTGGTACATACCTTACCTAGGGCTAAAATCAATAAACGGAGTATTATTCTCATATACATTGATCGGATTGGCTGAAGAAAAATTTGGCGACTATTCCAGTATCTTACGGTTTATATCCGACTCATCATACTGGATCTATTTAATACATTTTCCACTAGTCACATTGATAACATTTTCCATGTTCAACATTACATTGTTTCTTGAACTTAAATTCATCATAGCGATTATTGTTACATCAATAATTGGACTGGTATCCTATAAATATATGGTCAGATCAACCCTGATTGGCGTCTTACTAAACGGTAAAAAATTATCCTGACATTTGATG
>JAPYRO010000016.1 GCA_029941095.1 Dehalococcoidia bacterium | reverse complement strand
CTCCCGTAATTGCCCCTGCGATAGATGGGTTATCTAGGATCCATCTAATAGACATCTGGCTCGTTGTCACTCCATATTTTTTTGCCATCGTTTCGATTTGGCTTACTATTGCCATATTATCTTTATAAGCTTGATCTTGAAAGTAAGGGCTGCGGCTACGTATGTCGTCGGCAGAGAATCTTACTTGAGTTTCGTATTTACCACTTAGTAAGCCTTGAGCTAGAGAACTATAGGCCAGGCTACTAATTTTTAATTTGTCTAGGAAAGGAACTATTTCTTCTTCAGCTTCTCTATCGATTGCGTTATACGGAATTTGTACAGCGCTTAAAGGCATTAGATTATTTGCTTCAGAAACCATGTCTATACTTAAGTTAGAGCAGCCGACATTTTGAATTTTTCCAGCTTTCTTACATTTGATTAAAGCTTCAATAGTGTTTTCGATAGGAGTTATACCATCGAAATGATGGATTAAGTAAAGAGGAATTGATTCTATATCTAATCTTCTAAGGCTATTTTCGACAGCTGTAATGACTCTTTCAGGGCTTGTATCCCTTCTTATATTTCCAGATTCATCCCAATCCAGGCCAAATTTAGTGGAAATGACTACGTTCGATTTATTATTCTCAAGTGCTTTAGCAAGTATCTTTTCAGAATGCCCTAATCCATATACATCCGCAGTATCAAAAAAATTAATTCCTCTATCGAATGCTGAACGTATAGCTGTGATTGATTCATTATCGTCCACATAACCCCATCCATGACCACCGATGGCCCAGCAGCCGATGCCGATTCTAGATATTTCTAGGTCTGTATTACTTAATCTCGTGTATTCCATCCGGGATTACGCTTCTCCATTGTATTTATGTGCTATGTTTTACCTAAATATATTTATCTCCACAAACGAACAATTAAATTTCTAAATCCTGGAATAAATGTACAACTTGAAATTATTAACCTGACCTAATTTTCATAGTTTTATCTCTACCCCGTCATTTTCCATAGAATTTATTGCGGCTTCTATAATGATAACGATGTTACGGCCTGATATTCCATCAGAAATGGGGCTCTGGTTTGTGGATATTGATTCTATGAAATGCTCTACCATTTCTTCTAAAGGTTCTTTCTGATCAATCTTTGGAGCATACATGTCCCCTTCTTTTCGTTCACTTAATATTTGGTAATTGCCTTCTGGTGTTTTACCTATAGCTTTATCATAAATCTTCACTTGGTGTTCCGGATCCAGGTGGTCATAGACAAGAAATTTCTTGCTTCCTCCAAACATCATACGCCTCATTTTGACGGGCGCGAGCCAGCTTAAATGGAGATGTGCTAAAACGCCATTATCATATTTGATTGTTAGATAAGCTATACCCTCCAAAGGAGCACCTACATAATTTTCTGGTGATAGTCCTGTTGCTGAGACACTTACGGGGTTTGCCTCGATTATGTATTCCAAGATAGAAAGATCATGAGGAGCAAGGTCCCAAACAACATTTACGTCCTTTTGTATAATTCCCAGATTAATCCTCACAGAATCCACATACCATAAATCACCAAGTTCGCGATTTTTAAGAATTGATTTTATCTGTTTTACTGCTCCTGAATATATGAAAGTGTGGTCTACCATCAATATCAGGTCATTATCTTTGGCGAGTTCAATAAGTTTCTGAGAATCTTTGCTTGTTTGAGCTATTGGCTTTTCTATTAAAACGTGTTTTCCGTTAGCTAATGATTTAGAGGCCAATCCAAAATGTGTTGAAGGGGGCGTTGCTATAACTAATGCATCGATGTCTGGATTATTAATTATGTCGTCAGCATTTGAGGTAACTTCTATTGAGGGGTAGTCTTCAGATGCCTGGTTTCTTTTTTGTTGGTCCAGATCTACGATATATTTTATTTCTGTTCCACTTAATTTATTTAAATTTCGGACGATGTTTGGTCCCCAATATCCGTATCCAAGTACCGCTGTTTTAATAGTTTTCATGTAAGTTCCTCGCACGTTAGAACATTATTTGAGGTTAGTTTTTATTAACTTAACGATTTCCTTTAGCTGCTTAGGTTGCAGGCCTGGGTACATAGGTAATGATAGTATTTTAGTAGATACCTCTTCAGAGACTGGGTATGATCCCTTGATGTAATTGAATGCTTTTGTTTTGTGTATTGGGTTCGGATAATGTATACCCGTCATTATACCTGATTCATTCAAATGGTCCTGCAAAGTATCCCTACTCGCTGGGGGTACTTGAATAGCATAAATATGATATACATGGTCTTCATCTTCTTTGTATTTCGGGGACACGATGTTTGTGTTGTCTAAAGCAAATTGATCGTTATAGATTTGCGACGAATCTTTTCTCAACTGGTTCCATTCGTCAAGATAAGGTAATTTTTTATTTAATACCAAAGCTTGTATTGCGTCGAGCCTACTTGTATATCCGATTGTTGAGTGGACATTCTTTTTTGTAGAGCCGTGGTCTCTTAATTCTCTGAATTGTTGAGCCTTCAGACTATCTGAAGTTACAATCGCTCCTCCATCACCCCAGGCTCCTAGGTTCTTGCTTGGATAAAAGCTAAAACACCCTATATCCCCTATCGAACCTACTCGTTTGCCTTTATACAATGCACCGTGTGCCTGAGCGGCATCTTCTATAACAGTAAGATTATACTTTTTTGCTAAATCCATTATTGGATCCATGTCAGCAGGTTTACCGTAAAGGTGAACGGGTATTATCGCTTTTGTTTTGCCTGTAATACTGGTTTCAATTAATTCTGGATCAATATTATAGGAATCTTCTTGGATATCTACTAATACTGGAACACCTCCTCCGTGGACCACAGCTTCAGCTGTAGCTACAAACGTATTAGCAGGCACTATGATTTCATCTCCAGGGTTCAGCGATAGAGACTTAACCGCTATTGTTAAAGCATCTGTGCCACTTGAAACCCCTATACACTGACTAGTTTCACAATAATCGGCAAATTGTTCTTCAAAAATTGATACTTGTTCTCCTAGAATAAATCTTGAATTTACAACCAAATCATTTAGATCATTAAGAACTTCCTCTTTGATTTGTGTATTCTGGAAGTTTAGATCAACGAATGGTACTATATTTCTGTTTTCAATCATGGTAGTTTAATTTTCCATATCTGATGGCTTTAATCTTTTTTCTAAATCCTGACCTTGACTTAGCCATTCAGATTTCTTGAGATCATTTGACTCTTTGATTGCATCTAGAAAAGAAGACTTCTTGATCGTTTCTAAAAGTTCAATATTAGGCATCACACAATGACCGCCGATAAAACCTGGCTGAAAAATAACGCTAGGCATATACGATATGCCGTCGGCTAACGCGAAGCGCGCGACTTCTTCGTAATCGGCATCTAGTAGATCAGAGTAACGTTTCATTTCTTGTGCCCAAGCTATAAGTAGACCAAAGTACGTAGTTTCTTGTATCTTTGCTAACTCTAGCGATTCAACTGACGAAAATTTTTCTGTTTTTATTTTGGCTTGTTCGAGGTGATCAATTCCTTTAGCCAGGCCATCTTGACTCGTACTGCTCACATATTTTCTTAGAGACAGTAACTCCTCAGCCATTTTTGAATGTTTGCCTCTGACAGGACTATAAATGACCGGGCTAGAAACTTGCTCGCTTATTTGTTTCGTTGTACCTGGAACGACCGTGCTGTGCACCATTGTTATTTCAGGAGCATAATTTTTTATGTATCGTATAGTCGTTTCTACAAAATCTTCAATTTGGAATGGGTAGCATATATGTAGTACAGATATTTTCCCGGGATCTGGTATGGGATCTATATCTTTTGTGATTACGTTGTATACACTACTTAGTATCTCAGCGATAGGAAGACCAATTTCGCCTTCTCCAATAACTAGAGTAGTCTGCTGGCTCAAGGTCTAGTTCCTCTCATAAAAATTATTTATGGATAGAATTATAGAACCTCTTCTAGCTTTGCAGCAAGCACAGCGATAGAGTAATTTTTTTCAACGTATGCTGGCCCTTTAGATCCCATTTTTGCCCTGTCTATAGGAGCCATCGAATAAAATTTTACGATTGTCGATGCTAAAACCTCTGGATTTTCCGGTTCTATTGTTATCCCAGCTCCAGCATCTTTAACGGGATTATTTTTCCCATTAACTCCGTATAGTATCGGGCGGCCAGAAGCTAAGTAATCAAATATTTTGAACATGGAGGTGCCATATTTGAGTAGTGGTAAGTCTCTAAAGTGGCAAAATAGTACATCTGTTTCTTCCATCGATTTATACACCTCAGGCTTTGGGACGGGATCCCTAAATTCAATGTTTGTAAGCCCAAGTGATTTTGTTTTTTCTATTAGGCGCTTTTTTTCGACACCACTTCCTATCATAATAATACGTATATAATTTCTGCCCTCGTTCTGCAATATTGCTGCCGCATCAATAATGACGTCCAAACCTAGGTGGGGAGCATGCCCGCCAATATACATTAATGTTAGTTTGTTTTTAGAGCCACCTTTATAAGTTTTTATAGAGGAGTAGTAACTCATTTCCACTCCGTTGGAAATCCACACCACTTTGTCTTTAGATATACCCATCTCTTCAATATATTCATGAGCGTAGGGGAGTACTGTAAGAATTTTTTCAGCTTTACTATACAGGTATTTTTCCAGAGATCTCATTAGTAGTGTGATTGGATTATATTTGTGTATTATCCCCATATCCACTAACGTCTGTGGCCATAGATCTGTGACAGCAAAAAAGAATCTAGCTTTTTTGTAGCCAGATAAAAACTTCCCAGCGAGGGCGTTTAAGGGGTGTACAGAGGTTCCTATAACTATATCGGGATTTCCATTTATAGAACGAGCAACCCAGTATGTTCGCCAAGAGAACAAAACCATATTTAGGTACCTGCGCCAGTTATTCTTAGTATATGAAAATGATTTAATCCAGATAAACTGCACTCCGTCTAGAGACTCAACAGTGTATTTTCTATTACCGTAAGTTTGTCGCTCAGCTAGGTGGTATTGGCTGAATCCTGAGGAGAAAATCGTCACCTCGTGGCCTTTTGCAACCAAAATTCTTGCTCTATCATAATCTCTGGTTGCTTGTCCTTCTGGTCCATCTGCGTATTGATTTATGATCCATAAATTCATTAATTAGTGCCTTTTCTATTTTAAATCTTCGTAGATCTTTTTCATTTTACTCATTTCAGTGTTCCAATCGTTATTTGCTACTATTTTTGTACGTCCATTTTCACCAAAAATCTTTCGTGTTTCAGGATTTTCTATCAAGTCGATAATTTTTTCCGCTAAAATCGCAGGATTTTTTGGGGGGACCAGGAAACCACTATTACCGTTATCTACCCATAGATGATTATCGCTACCTTCGGTTACGATAACTGGTGTTCCCGATGCCATGCTTTCTGCCGTGCTGGCGGCCAGCCCGGCATCGGAAAGAGCTGTTGAGACATATATATCTGCGTTTGCTAATAGTTTTGGTAAATCATCTTGGTGAATTTTTCCAGTAAATGTAATGTTATCCTCAGTCCCTAACGATTTTGCTAATTGCTGTAATTTCCTTTTATCGCTACCACTTCCACATATTATGAAGCTGGTTTGTGGATGGCGTGCTAAAACTTTAGGTGTGGCCAAAATTAATGAAGTAACGTCATATATTGGCTCAAGATTTCTGAGACTGATGATATTAATGGATGATTTATTCAGCAACCGTATATTATGCTGTGATTCTCTATGTTTTGGGTGAAATAATTGAGTATCTGTACCAAAATTTATTAATTGTATTTTTGATGGATCAACACCGAATGTTTCAATAGAATCTCGTATGTGATTTCCATCGCAAGTAATAATAGAACTCTTTTTCATAACGTATGATTTAAATATTTTGGTAATCCTTGCAGTAGGACTTTTGCTTAAAACGTCAGAGCCCCATGCCGTAGTGATTAAGGTACCTTGGTAATTCCAGGCACCAATAAAACTCCAATCATTTATGTAATGAGAATGCAGTATGTCTGGGTTGATTGCTTTTAAGATCGACGAAATTTTCCAGTTATTAATCGGTATCAGAAGTACTCGTATTAATAGATTAAGCAATGTTGATTTTGTGATCAATTTCAAAGGTTTATATACGGACATATTTTTTAATAGGTCAATATTATCTGGAATAGAAAAATCCGAATAATCGATTACGGAAATAACATACCCTAAATCTGAAAAATATTTTATCCAACGGCGTGTGTGAATACTGTCTAGGGATGCTATAAAACATACATGTAAATTATTGCTAACAACCATATTAGATCCCCGAATTTCCTATTTTGTTATCACCGCTAAGATATATTCTTTATATTTTATACGCTCTTCTTTTGTCAGAGCAAAAATATAAAACAGTGGGATATATACCAGGATTATTGTACAAAATGTGATGCCAATTTCCATAGGTATATTTTGTACTGGCAATATAATATCCAAAATTTGCCGAGTAGCTAACGTTGGTAGAATTAGTAAAGTAGGTTTTAAAATTCCTTGAATAAAATATTTACCTATTGGTTGGTTTATGTGCTTGGATGCTAATAAAGGTACAACCCAAGAGCTCGTTAAAATATGAGAGATTAATGTTGCAGCCGCTACGCCCCACACTCCATATTTTATGACTAAGATAATTGAAAGAATTACATTAATAATTGCATTTGTAGTTTCTGATATCGTAAAGCCTTTATTTTCACCTATGCCTTGAAGCATTAGACCTGCTGGGGTAAATGCTGTGTGGATGATAGACATTAAGGCGAACATAATGAGTGTAATTTTATCGACGGTATTGGATTCTCCAACCCACAGATTTAAGAAGCTGGTTCCTTCTAGTAATAAGAATAGAGCGATAATAGACCCAATACCAGACGATAATTTGGTTGTTGCAACAAAAATATCTCGTAAGGTTTGTTTTTCGCCTAATGCATAAAGACTAGAAAATCTAGGAAAAATTGTTTCCGATAGTACTGATGCTAAGTATGTCATATTGAACATAAGATTGTAGGCAACTGCGTAGGAACTTACAGATCCTGGACCTCTAAATATTGCTATGACAATGTTGTCTGTTTGGTAAAGTATCCTGGATGTTAGATTCAAGATAAAAGATCTTAGGCTATAAGGAGCTATTTGTTTCAAAATTTTATAGTTGTATAGCCTAGGGTTTAAACGTTCTTTGTAGTTAGCTCGATTTACATGGATTAGATATAGAATTGTGAGTACTATTAAGCTTATAAGGAATGCGAGACCAACACCAATAAGTCCTAGCCCTATCATGAGGAAAAGCACGGTTAGAATAAAGTTAGAGACTATTTGGATAATACCAAATCCCTTTAGCAGATCTACTCTTTCATGACCGTAGATAACATTACCAAATACGCTTCCTGAAATTCTCACGGCTACAGCTACACCCAAAAGAATGAAAGCAATCCTTCCTTGAGAAACTAAATCAGCAGGTGCATTTAATAGGGTAACGGCATAAGAAGAAAACCCTGTAGAGAAAATAGAAATCGCTAGTGAAATAAATATAAAAAGTACTAATATTGTGGAAACAACAGTGCTCAACTCCTCGAACTTTTTTAGAACGGTATATTCTGCGGTATATTTTGCAGTAGCAGTCTGAAACCCGAAATTTAAAAGACCGAAGTATCCTATTACTCCAATAAAAGCAGACCATAATCCGTAACCAGGTTTCCCTAAATATTCCAGCATTATAGGTGTTAATACTAGTAATGAAAGCCCAGTTACTACCAGATGAATATAGTTAAGTGAAATTCCACGAAAAATAGTTGATTTGTATATGGGAATTTTCTCGTTTTGCAATCGGTTTTCCTGTTCCCTTCGTTAATCGTTCAGTTTTACGCCTCTTAACCATCTATAAAATTGCCTTATGATAGGGAAAAATCTTTGTAACTTCATAACCTCGAGCATCTTTGCTACGTAATATCTTTTGGCAAGAGGAGACCATCGACTCCCACCATATTTTTGGCTTACAAGATATGTTTGGTAATAAGATTCTTTTCTTTTATTAAAATCCTTTGATTTAAAGGCGGTTCCTTCCCTGACCATAAGTTTTGAAAACACTTGGTCTACAGGAAAGAAATCATATAATTGAGCCATTCTGATCATTACGTCAAAATCGTCCCCACTTATTGATAAACCTCCAATTTTTTCTATGACTTCATGTCGATAGTAAACTGAGGGCGTTGCAACGTAATAAGCTGTATTTATGAAATCCTGAACATTAAATTTGGTTGCCTCATTACGCATAATTAAATCTCCTTGTGGGGAAACAACGTCACAGTGTCCCTGGATGACATTAATGCTTGAATCTTCTTTCAAAAGATTAGCTACTGTTTTGATAGCTCCAGGTTCACATGTATCATCTGCTCCTATAGAACCCAGTATAGAACCCTTTGCTTTTTGGTACCCTATTTCCCAAGCCTCAGCGACCGTACTACTTGGGGCTTCTATAAGCCGGACTTTCCCTGGGTATTTTCCCTCGTACTCTCTAACTATTTTGTCTGAACCATCTGTGGAGCCTCCGTCTACAAAAAGGTGCTCTACATTTTGATAGTCTTGATTTAATACGCTTTGTACGCTGCTCTCTACATAGTCAACGGTGTTTAATAGGGGGGTGATGATTGTTACTAATGGGTCATTCATGTGGATTAATTAGGATTGTTAAGGTCATAATTAACCATTTTTTGCTGTCGGGTCATAAAATCTATTCTCCTTATATATATTACGAATTTCAATAAGTTCAGCCAAGTTCAATTTATCTAGGATACTGGTCTCCATATTTTCTATAACTTCTGTTGAACTAAGCATTCCTGGGATTACCGTTGAAACTGCAGGATCGGCGATACAGAAAAGTAGAGCAAGTTGCGTTAATGTACGCTGCTTGCCCTTGTTTAATATATCAAATAGTTTTGGGGCTGTGGCCCAAAGCTCTCTCTGTTCTAAAGGCCAGTTACTTCTGTGGTCGTTTTGTGGGAATATTTCGCTTCCATCTAATTTTCCCGAGAGATAACCAAAAGATAAAGGTGTTCGCGCTATGATGCCAACGCCTTTTATCGCTGCCTTGTTAAATACATCTAATTCAATTGCTCTTTGATCAATTAAGTTAAAATTCAGCTCTACTATTTGAATTTCTGTATTTTCTATTACCCAAAGGGCATCTTCAGGTGATCTTGCAGAAACTCCTATTGCCTTGATTTTCCCTTGTTGTTTTAGATTAGTAAGTAATTTTATCGCACTCTCACTGTCCTCTATTTGACTTCTTGAGGGGCTATGGAAAAGATATATGTCAACGTAATCTGTATTTAATCTCTCTAGACTTGAGTGTAATGCATTTTTGATATGCCCATTTGAAAAATCTTGTTTCATATCAAAACCAGTATGAGGAAGCATCCCAAATTTTGTCCCGATGACAATTTGTTTTCTGTGTTGACCTAAAGCTCTTTGGAGTACGGTTTCACTATGCCCTTGACCGTATAAATCGGAGGTATCAAAAAAATTACATCCTTTCTCGTAAGCAACGTTTAAAGCTTTGATAGAGTCTGTATCGTTTGTGGTCCCATATGAGTCTCCACCTAAGCCCCAGGTTCCAAATCCCACCTCAGATACCTTTAGTCCAGTATTTCCTAGATCACGGTACATCATTTATTAGAGCCTCTCTAATCAATTCGAACGTTAGAGGGATAGTTAGCCCTAAACCACTCGATGGTTTTTTCAATCCCTTGACGAAAGGGAGTATATTCGTGATGGGAAATTTGCAAAAAATTAGAGTTGTCTGTACTTTTCCTATGAACTCCACTTGGCTTTGATTCGTCAAATATAATACGATTTTTAGCGATACCCATTATATCGGATATTATAAAGGCAATTTCTTTAACAGAATGCTCTTCTGTAGAGCCAACATTTAGAATCTCTGGAGAGTCATAGTTTTCTAGGCACCAAATAAAAATATTAGCTAAATCTTCCGCGTAAGTGTATTCTCTGAGCGGTGATCCATCGCCCCATACAACTATGTCCTCACTAGAATCAATATTCTCATAAAATCTCCTTATAAGAGATGAAACCATCACAGCACTTTCAAACCTAAAGTCATCAAACTCTCCAAATATACCGTTGGGAACTAAACCTATAACATTTAGCCCGAATTCTTCTCTATATGCTTGTATGGCCGGGTCCATGATTCTTTTGGCATAGGAATAACTGTAATTTGATTCATGAGCTGATCCTTCATGGATGTATTCTTCTTTTATTGGTATACGGGCCTGTGGCGGGTACATACCTGACGAAAGTGTTAGAAGCAATTTTTGAATATCATTGTTTATAGATGCCTCTAGTATGTTTAAAGTCATTAATAAATTGTCTCTGAGCATTTTTGCCGGGTATTTTTTTGTTAGAGCTACACCACCACTGAAAGCCGCCAGATGGATTATTGCATCAGGTTTAACTTTTTCTATATAAGAACTAGTTTGAACAGCATTTGTTAGGTCACAATCAGACGAATTGCTAAAAACAAACTCCGCTGACGGGAATTTGCCCCCGATTTTTTTGAAACCGTAACCTAGGACTCCTGAGCTTCCAGTTATGAGTATTTTGCCATACTTCAATTTTAGTCTCCGCTATTTGCATTATAGGCGGTAAAAAAATCGGGATCACGATTTTCGTAACCAGTCACCAAATCGACTGTTTTGATTATATCTTCTGATGATATTCCATAATATTTATATACGTCAGGTTCTTCCATAAGTACTGATAACGGGTAAATATCATCTACCCCTATTACTTTCATAGGCATTGGTTCGTTCTCGATTATCAGGGTAGATATCGCCTCTGCAAGACCACCGATCTTGCTATGCTCTTCTACAACAACAACCTTGCCTGTTTTTCGTGCTTCCCGAAGTATTTCTTGTTTAGGTAATGGTTTAATTTGTGATACGTTTACTATGTGAGCATTTAAGTCACCTAATTTATTCGCCATTAGTGATTCGTGGACCATGGTACCGTGACAAAAAATAGTACATCTACTTCCATTTTTCATTACTCTGACAGGTTGAAAATCAGGTTCTTCATCAAATACCTTTGGTGTAGGTACGCCGGAAAGCCGTACATAAGTTGGGGTGTCTATTGAGTTAGCCTTCTTTACTATTGTTTTAGTCTCCCAGTAATCAGCTGGTGTGAATATTGTGAAATTAGGTAACGCTCGCATCATTGAAAGATCAATTATGCAATTATGTGATCTTCCACCTATACCCCAGATTCCGGCGTAGTAAGCTGCTATTTTGACATCGTACGAATCTTGCGCGATGCTTTGGCTTATTTGGTTATACATTCTCTCTAGAAGGTAAGCAAAATTTAGTACGTGTGGTTTGAATCCTTCGGCAGCCATCCCAGCTGCAATGACTGCTGAATTAGCTTCTGCTATTCCTACTTCGATCAGTCTTCCTTTACCTTCTTTTCTGAAGAACTCTCTCTCGTGGCTCCCACAGTCGACCGATACAAAAACAATATTAGGGTCCGTTTTTGCCAATTCAATAACGGTGTCTGCATATGCTTCTCGCATTTTGCCTAACTCGATCTTATCGGGCATGGAGTAACCTCCTACCTTGTTTGACACCTTGAGATAGTAAGTCTCCTGCAACTTGATGCAGATGTTTTTCTTCCCACATAGGAACGCCGTAATTTTTAACAGTATTTGCGATGACACATTTTGGTTTATCATCTTGCTGAAAGCTTTTTAGAGCATTAGTGATTGCAGAAACCTTATTCCCTTCTTCAACGGATTTAGTTTCCCACCCAAAAGCCGCCCAACGCTCTTCGAATGGTTGAAGGTTCATCATCTCGTCTACATCTCCATGGTCTGCGTAGTGGTTGTTATCAATAACGATGAAAAGGTTATCTAAATTATAGTGTGATGCAAACATAGCTGCTTCCCAAACGGAGCCCTCGTGGCATTCTCCGTCACCTAAGACAGCATAAATCTTGTGATTCTCGCCGCGAATCTTTGCTGCATATGCTAAGCCACACGCGAAGGTAATACCTTGCCCTAGAGCACCGCCAGAGTATTCTACACCCGGGGTAGATATTTCGACATGGCCTTGAATATCTGAACCTAGACGCAGGTACTCATTGAACCTTGTTTTTTCAAAATAACCCTTTTCAGCGAGGACTGCATACATAGCTTCTGTTGCGTGAGCTTTCGACAGAACAATTCTATCTCTCTGTGGCCATTTAGGATTATGTGGCTCAACGTTTCCGATTTCAAAGTAGAGCGAAATTAGCACTTGAAGAACCGATAATGAACCCCCTGAATGACCAATGCCATGGAGTTCTAGAAGATCAAATATACTCGAGGTACAGTTCTTTTCGATAAGATCTAAATTCATACTCTATTACCTCCAGGTATATTAAAACTCTTAGACATCCTAATACGCAAATAATATCGACCAATAAACACTAATTTGGGCTATAAATGGTTTTCTACGAACCATTTATTTGTTTGATCCAAGCCATCCTCTATAGAAATTGAAGGTCGCCAGCCCAGATTTTTTAATTCAGATCCATCTAAAAGTTTAATAGCCATTCCATCTTGTTTTGAAAGATCGTAATTTGCCTGACCTTGAAACCCGCTTAAATTTATCAATATATTAGCTAGATCACGTATGGAAACGTCTTCACCAACACTTAAATTTAAGGGGGAAGATCCCGTATAGTTCTCCATTGCAAATACGCATGCATCTCCTAAATCATCTATAAATATGAAATCTCTCCTTGGTTTTCCAGTGCCCCAAACTGTGATAGAGTCTGATCTTGATTGCTGAGCGGTATGTATTTTTCTAATTAAAGCACCTATGACATGCCCGTTTTCCGCGTCAAAACTATCACCTGGGCCAAACGGATTTGCTGGGATTACACTATGAAAGCTGTCGCCATATTGTTGCATATAAGCTTCGCATAGTTTGATTCCGGTTAATTTTGCGGTTGCATAAAACTCACTTGTTGGCTCTAGGGGACCGGTCATCAAGTATTCTGGTTTCATAGGCTGATTAGATTCTTTTGGATAAGTACAAGAACTAGCCAGATATATTAGCTTTTTTACACCTGAATTATGCGCTTCGCTAATAATGTGAGATTCGGTTAGGAGATTATCAAGCATGAAAAACGCCGGGGTTTCCTGATTAGCTCCAATTCCTCCGATTTCCCCAGCTGCGCTAAAAACATACTCTGGTTTGGTGTCCTTAAAAAATTGTTTTACAGCTTCCTTGTCTCTTAAATCAGGTTCTTTAATCCCTTCACCAGTTATGTTGGTATAACCATGTCTAGTCAGAGCTCTAACGATGCTGGAACCAATGAAATTATCACTACCTGCTACGAAGATCTTGCTATTCTTTTCCATTGGCTTCCCTACGCTCTTCTTTCCTAAACATATGTATTTTTAGTGTTAGAGAGTTATCAATCATTTCTTCGTGTCTTTGAATATTATAGTACTGCCTTTTTCTTCAAATTTGAACGGGATTTCAGTTAGGCCTTTCAGCGAAGATCTGATGTCATTTTGTGCCTCTGGTTTGGCGAAAAATAACAGAAAACCTCCACCTCCGGCTCCAATTAACTTCCCACCGATTGCTCCGGAAGATTTTGCCAGGTCATATATCGAATCAATGGCCGCAGTGGAAATTTCGGTTCCTAGAGATTTTTTTTCCATCCAGCCTTCGTGAAGTAATTCTCCAAACGTGTCTATAT
>JAPYRO010000015.1 GCA_029941095.1 Dehalococcoidia bacterium | reverse complement strand
AGGGAAATAAGAATGAATTTAGAGTCAGATGTTCTTGTATTGAATGGTAATTTCCTGCCTTTAAATGTTACAAAAGTTCGCCGCTCAATAGTGCTCATTATTGGTGGGAAGGCTGAATTAATTGAACCAAAGGACAAGGTTATCCATACTTCCACGGATTCATTTGCAATGCCATCTATAATAAGACTCTTTGCCTATATTAAACCTTTCCATAGGGCGATTAAGATGACAAGAAGTGAGTTATTTACAAGGGATCAGCAGCGATGCCAATATTGTGGGGTAGCCACACGAGACTTAACTTTAGATCACGTATTGCCCAGATCCCGAGGGGGAAGGTATATTTGGGAGAACATTGTGTCAGCATGTATTAAGTGTAATCATAAGAAGGCGGGAAGAACTCCAAAGGAAGCATCTATGCAATTATTGACGAAACCATCATCTCCACCACACGATCCCTACTATCCATTTCATAGATTCTTAAAAGACAATAAAGAGTGGATTCAATTTGTTCCTGTGAAAAAGGTTATCTAGTGTCTGATAGTCAATCGGGTGATACAAAACAGTCTTCAGATAACGTTGATGAAGGTTCGCTATCTCAAGGTAAAGAGACAACTAAGAATATGTCTGCTTCTCTTGCGAGATCTCTTGGAAATCTTAGGAAATTGTTGGAGGAACGTACTTCCAGTAGTGATAATTTTATAGAAACCCGTATTCTACAAGCACGTAGAGATCTTAGTGAGTCAAAAACTAGAGTCGCGAACCTTACTAGAATAAGAGAGTTAATTTTTGGATTACAGGACGGACTAATAAGCACAGTAGTCTTAGTCTCATCTGTGTACGGAGCAACAGCAGATAATGGGTTAACCATTATTGCGGGTTTAGCGGGTGCACTAGGTGGAACTGTATCAATGTCTGCTGGTAGTTTATTATCCTCCCGTGCAGAAAAAGAAGTACTACAGTCACAAATTAATATTGAATTAACTAAATTTATGGATGACCCCAATAAGAAAATAGACCAGTTAATATCAACACTTATGACAGATGGTTTAACCGAGGAAGAGGCGATCGCTATAACAGAGACCATGGCAAAAAATGAGGATGTGCTGTTACGAACTGTTATTGAAAAAGAATTAGGATTATCTTTGGACACGATTAACGTACCGTGGAAAGATGCTCTGGTGATGGGGGTATCTTTTGTGATTGGAGCTACGGTTCCAATATTCCCTTATTTAATAATGGAAGGACCTAACGTCGTAGCTATTTCTATTGCGGCAACCGGCCTTGGACTTTTTGCTATGGGGGTGGGGAAAGCAAAATTGACAGAACGAAACCCTATAATGTCTGGAATCGATATGTTAAGTATAGGTATTCTTGCAGCAACAGCAGGCTATTTTTTCCTTGGAACGTTCCATGATCGAATATTGCCAATTATAATGAGCGGGTGAATATTAATTTATGCTCTCGTAATTATTACAACTGACGCTATAATATCCTAGGTTATAGATTTTATAATAATCTTATATGGACATAAATATTATCGGAGGATCGTCGATGACCTATATTATCGCGGAGCCATGTATTGACTTAAAAGATGCCACTTGTGTCGATGTTTGCCCTGTGGATTGTATTCATACGACTGATGAAGATAATATGTATTTTATCCATCCTGATGAGTGCATTGATTGCGCCGCGTGTGAACCTGTATGCCCAGTGACCGCTATATTTGAAGAAAGCGAACTGCCTGAAGAATGGAACGAGTATACCAAGATGAATGCAGATTGGTTTGAGAATCAAGAAAATCAATAAATATCTACGCCTGTGTTTTTCTTAGGTTCGAAAATTAATAAAGAACTCAGTGTTTCCTTTGGTGCCTCTTATTACGGATCTTCGTATACCAAAGATCCTCAAACCGTTATCTCTTCCCCATGAGGACACATATTGTAATGTTTGGGCGTGCACCATGGGATCAACTATTATTCCTCCTCTAGGAACCTCTGCTTTTCTCGCTTCAAATTGAGGCTTAACCAGTACGAATATATCGCAATCTTTTTTCATTAATGGAAGAATATTAGGAAGAATTTTTACTACGGAAATGAAAGATACGTCTATCACCGCTAGGTCCACTAATTCTTCTATCGAGATCTTGTGGTGGGCATTCATTTTATCTAAAGGGATTACATTTTCCATTTCTCTTAATTTCCAGGCAAGTTGGCCGTAACCTACATCTACTGAGTACACTTTTTTTACACCTGCTTGTATAAGACAGTCAGTGAATCCCCCGGTTGAAGCACCAATATCGATCGCTACTTTATCTTTAACGTCGGCTTTTATGTCTTTTAGAAACCCTTCTAATTTATACCCCCCGCGGCTCACGTATTTTTCTTGTTCTGCTACAGATATTATTGAATTAATATTTGTAAGGGCATTCGTATGGGTAATCGTTTGCCCGTTAGCTTGAATAATACCGCTTGCAATAGCAAATCTGGCCTTTTCAGTATTCTTAAAAAAGCCGCTTTGAACCAGAAATTCATCTAAGCGTGTCTTACGGTTTTTATTTTTGTTGATACTCATATTGTTTTGATACCATCTTCTGTTGGGTAGCGTATAGTTTAATTAGCAATTATTTAGATTGTCCATGGTTTTTCTGATACTTCAGAAATAAGAGGCGTATCCTGTGCTTTATTTATTCTGGTTGTTACGAACAAAACAATGGATAAAAAATAGTCTTTTGTTTTTTCCACTCCTTTTGAACATTGAGGCATATCCTTCGTTAACCAGAGACTATTACTATATTCAGGAAGCAGGCCTTGTTTTTGTTGGATTTATGATATTCAATTTTGCATCAAGTGCATCATACATAGTTAATGACCTATTGGATATCGTTCGGGATAAATTTCACCCTACAAAGAAATTGCGGCCGTTGGCAAGAGGGATAGTGAAGCCAATTTGGGCTGGATTGTTGGCTATTTCTTTAATTATAGGATCTATACTTTGCGCTTACCTACTAGATGATAAATTTGCTTTAATTCTGGGATCTTATTTTCTCATCTCCTGTATATATTCAGCTTTAGTCAAGCATGTTTTCCTTTTGGACATCATTTCTGTTGCCTCAGGGTATGTCCTTAGATTATTGGCAGGAAGTGCAATAATTGGATTTGATAGTAGCAATGCGATCTTGGCATCCATATTTTTAATTGCTATATACGTATCATTATCTAAGAGACGTGCAGAAATTATTCTTTTAGGGCCGAATGCTGTTACACATCGGCCCAGTTTAATTCGCTACTCTGTAAAATTTATTGATATATCCATGTTGGTTTTGGTGCCAGCAATTGTCTTAATGTATGGATCATATTTATTTGGCTATCAGGCTTATAGTCTATGTTCAATGATAGCGTTTGCTATTTTTATTATGGGGATACTAAGATACCTATATTTGACCTATAATTCTAGTTTAGTGGGATCACCTGAGGATGTTTTTATTAGAGATAAAATCCTTATTGGGCTTCTGTTTTGTTGGCTTATCTTTTCTTCGTTTAATCCAATTCTCAAGGTAATTATGGGGGGTAGCTAGAGATGGTAAAACACAGAAAAAACAAACCTGCCAAGAATAGATCAAACAGAAAAAGAGCTCGAACAAAAGTGCCTACGACTTCAATTAGTACTAAAATATTTGCGGTTGTACTGGGAGCTTCCTTTTTCTTTTTTGGCGCTGGTGTTTCTTATATATTGATTGGGCCAATACTAATAAATAGCTGGGCTAACAATGACTATGGTGTTTTTGCTGGAGGCTTGCTGATTATTGTACTGGCTATAGCAGGGGTACGAGCATCTCGTTTTGGGTTGATGAAAAGTATCCCATTTCATCTTATAGGAGTTTTAGGGTTTTTCTTTCTAGGCCGATATATACTATTTTTTGAGTCATTACAAATATTAGGTGGTGTGATTTATCTTGGAATTTGGGTTTGGGCTTATCTTATAGATACAATTATTACATCGTTTGCCAAACAGACCAAGGAAAGTTCATAATCATTGGATTTCTAGGTTGAGCAACCTGTAATCAGTGTGTAATATTTTGATATATAGGAGATTTGAATTTGTTGAACAGTGGCTACAAAATCGAAGTTAGTACGGAGAGAGAACAACATCGTATGATTTCTCAAAAATGGGTACGGCATGTTGCCGAAGGAACGTTGAGTGCTGAAAAGGTCGCAGAACGTTCTAAGGTGGAAATTTTGCTTGCTGGAGACGATACAGTAAGGGCGTTAAATCAACAGTTTCGTTCTCAAGATTCTGTTACGGATGTTCTGTCTTTTGCTGGATCACAAAGTGACAATGATTTTCCCAATTTTTCAGTTTCTTCCCACGATATAGGCCAGATAATACTATCTGTTCCTCAAGCTAAAAGGCAGGCAGATGAATCTTCCCTTGATATAAAGCAGGAAGCCGCTCATTTAATTGTCCATGGTCTTCTTCACTTACTTGATTATGACCATCAAAATACTGAGGATGGCGACTTAATGCATTTAAGAGAGAATGCTATTCTGTCTAAATTAGTAGGTTTCCAACCGCATTCTTTAGAAGAGGTGATTGATGGTTCAGAATAATGTTTTCTATAGAAAATGGCGACCTCAGTCTTTACACGATCTTGTAGGGCAGGATCATGTGGTTTCAACCTTAAAAGCTTCGCTTGAACAAGGGCGTGTAGCTCATGCGTATCTTTTTGTAGGCCCACGTGGGACGGGTAAAACGAGCACTGCAAGAATTTTAGCCAAAGCGATAAATTGTGAAAATAATGATGGGAAAGGAGAGCCTTGTAATCAATGTAGTATATGTACCCAAATCGGAGATGGGGCCTTTATAGATTTACACGAAATTGACGCAGCAAGTCATAGGGGTGTAGACGATATGAGAGACTTAATATCTAAACTCCCAACTATGCCCAATGTTGCAAGGAAAAAAGTATACGTAATTGATGAGGTTCATGGTCTTACAAACTATGCAGAGGAGGCGCTTCTTAAAACTTTAGAGGAACCACCTGAGCATGTTATTTTTATTTTAGCTACAACTGAAGAAGGTAGTGTTCGGTCAACGATAGCTTCCAGATGTCAAAAATTACATTTTAGAAAAATTGGTCAAACCGATGCGGTATCTAGGCTTTCTTTTATAGCTTCTCAAGAGAATCTCACAGTGAGCAATGACACATTAGCAGTGTTAGTACGTGCTGCAGAGGGAAGTTTGAGAGATGCTTCAAATTTTTTAGAAAATTTGATGTTAAATGCCGGTAACAAGCCAAGCTTAGAAGAAGCGGAAAATTTATTTGGTACATATTGGTCGGCAAGAGCTTATTCACTTCTTAACTTAAGCTCAGACGAAAATTCTTTGCAAGAGGTTTTGCTTAAAGTGGGTGAATTATATGCTCAAGGTGTAGACATGCGCCAGTTACAAAGAGAATTAATTGTGGAATCTCGATCACTATTGTTGATAAAGGCTGGAGTTGGTTCCACCTTGGGTTTAACATCGGACGATCTAGAACTGCGTCAAAGGCTATCGCTCGAATTTAATTTACAATATTTAAGTGAGTTCTTGAGGAAACTGGTAGCTATAGACGTAAAGTCGGGGGAGAGCCCTTTAAAACTTGAATTAATTTTTGTCGATATGAATATTGGGAGAGAGAGGGCTAAAACCCCAAATCATCCTCTAGAACACAACAAAACTAACAGTCAGGACCCTCCATCAGTTGACCAAAATTTGGATATGACAACCGACTTAGAACATAATCCTACATTGGATGATCGAATTCCAAAGGAAAAGAAATTCATTGAACCGAAAAAGGAAGATTTAGTAGATAATTTGGTAAATGTGACAACGAACGATGATCAAGTTGATGTTGTTCCAGAAACAAAAGCCGAGCCAATATTCCAAATGGAATCATCATCGATTTCAATCGATGATATTAAATCCAGATGGAAAGTAATAGTGGATCAATTTAAGGGAGTTGGTACCAATGGTAACATTGACGCATTTTTGAGAAGTGTATCTGTTCCTATAGATATAGATGACGAAAAAATTGTGATAGGTTTCTACCATGATTTTCATAAGCAAAAAATTGAAGATCCTAAATATAAGCCCTTAGTTGAGAAGAAATTATCGGAAATACTGGGACGGCATTACGCTCTTAAATGTGAAAAGATTGATCGAGAGAAGAGTGTAGGACATCTTGTGAAAGCAGCGATAGACATGGGAGCAGAAATTGTTGATGAACAATCGATGAAGACTATATTGGAAGGAGAAGATGACCGTAGTGAATAAGAACATGATGCGGCAGATGCAACAGATGCAGAATAAGTTAGAAAAAGCAAAGGCAGAGCTTGAAACAATGACGGTTACAGGAACTGCTGGGGGTGGAGTGATATCAATTATAATGGATGGACATCAAATGGTAACCCAAGTTGATATTTCTGCAGATATTGTTGACGAAGATGATATTGAGACTTTACAAGATGTTGTTATGGCGGCGATAAATGATGCCTCTAGCAAGTCTCAAGAAATGGCCAGTAGACATTTAAGCAGCGTAACCGGTGGACTAGGTATACCTGGTCTTTAGTCTATTGAATACGTCAGAAAATAATTTCTCTGTAAAATCGATTACCCGTTTAATCGAGGAGTTTAATAAGTTGCCTGGTATTGGTCCAAGAAGCGCGCAGAAACTTGCTTATCATCTAATTAGAAATAGTAAAGAGGATGCTAAAGCGCTCGCTGATTCTATTGTAGAAGTAGTGTCTAGTGTAGTCTTTTGTGAATATTGCCAGGATATTACTCAGCAGTCTCCTTGCTCCATATGTACAGACCCTGGGAGAGACAGCACTGTAATCTGCGTTGTGGAAGACCCAATTGATGTTCTTGCGATAGAACGGAGTAGTGCTTTTTCTGGTCGTTATCATGTTTTCCATGGCCTGCTTTCCCCAATGGATGGAATTGGCCCGGACAAACTTCGTATAAGGGAATTATTAGAGCGCCTTAAAAAAGGTGATGTTAAAGAGGTACTCATAGCAACCAATCCTACTTTAGAAGGTGAGGCGACTGCTATGTATGTAAAAGGTTTAATTGCGCCACTCGGTGTCTTAGTGACCCGATTGGCTCGAGGACTGCCTTCTGGTACTGATTTGGAGTTCGCAGACTCTGTTACTTTGGCTAGAGCTCTCGAAGGGCGCCAAGAATTTTAGTAGGATGTTTTTTTATGGGCTTAACAATTCATAACAGGAGTAACTATGTCTAACATACTGTATGAAAAAGATAGTACAGGTCAATATGCAATATTTAAATTAAATAGACCAGACAGATTGAATGCTTTGAACTCTAGAATGATGATCGAAATCAATAATGCATTAGACGACTTTGATAATGACCCGCAAATGAGAGTGGGTATCGTCACAGGGATGGGTAGAGCTTTCTCAGCTGGGGCGGATATGAGGGAAGCAGTAGAAAGAAAAGAAGCCTTTGATAAACTTATTCTTGAAGGGAATTTGAACGGAAAGGAAATAGAAGAAGTTATTGATAGAGATCATCCGGAAAAAAAGATCGAATTTGATCTTTTTTCAAAAAATAAGAAACCGTTTATAGCTGCTATAAACGGTTTAGCTGTTGGTGGTGGGATGCATTGGGTAATGGACTGTGACGTTAGGATTACATCAGAAAATACTTACTTCTCATTACCTGAGCCCAAAATAGGGATGCCGGCAAATTATGGGAGCCAATATCTCCCTGATCTCATACCTTTGGGAGAATCACTGTATTATCTTTTAACATCGGATCGCATGTCTGCACAAAATGCTTTACGTCTTGGTTTAGTGCACGAAATACTATCTTCAGAGGATTTGATTCCAAGGGCGATAGCTATTGCTGCCATGATCATTGAAGGTGCACCTAAGGCAATTGCAGCGACCAAGAAAATGGTGTATTTTTCCCGATCGGAAAGCCGTTTAGCACGAGAGCAATATGCTGCCCCAATGTTAGAAGATATTCAGAAATCTAATGATATCAAGGAGGGCAGACTGGCTTTTATAGAAAAAAGAAAACCAAAATGGTCTGGCTAAACTAGATTGATGAGTTATTTTAACAAAAATAGTTCCCCGTCCAATTTAACGCGATCATCTCACTATCGTGTTAAAGGATTGGTGCTTAAACATAGGGATATGGGTGAATCAGATAGATTGGTGACAGTTTTTACCAAGGAATACGGGAAATTGGTCTTCAGTGTTCGCGGGGCGAGGAAAACCAAGACAAAGTTAGGTGGCCATCTGGAGCCTTTAGTATATGGTGATTACCTGATTATTAGAGGAAGAAGCCTTGATTCAGTTATTCAAGGGCAAATACTGGTCCCCTTTAAAACAATAAAAAATGATCTAAAGAAAATGGCTGAGAGTATATATGTGGCTGATCTCGTCGACCATTTTTTACAGGATGCAGATCCTCAGCCTGATATGCTTGATCTTACTTTAGCGATACTAACCCAGCAGGATGAATTAGCTTCCAACGGAGATCTTATAATGAGAATCTTTGAAATAAAATTGCTTGAAGAAACAGGGTTTAGCCCAGCCCTACAAAGGTGTGCTGATTGCGGTATAGAGATTAATCCTAGTAGGGGCCAGAAATACCCGTTTAGTGCGGCTTCTGGAGGCTTACTGTGTTCTGAATGTAGTCTCTCTCATAGCAACTGGGTTAGATCGATTACTGGAGATACATTGTTGCTAATGAATTATATTCGGAGCAACCCTGTAGCCAAATTAACAGGCCTAGTTATTGATGGTGATTGGTTATCTGAGTTAGAGAGCGTATCGAGATGGTATATCAGTTACATTGTTGACAAGCCAATTGAAGCACTCGTTTTTTTGGACCAAGTTCGCCATTCTTTGAAACAGTAAATATTACGGTATTTACTCTAAAGCAGTTATTCTTTTGATTAGATAGATTTGCAAAGGTATTAGACCAAAGAAAGCTCCAAATCCAAATAATTGCATTTGCTCTATTGATGGACCTGAGTTAGATATTGTGCCCTCCCCGCCCGATATAGAACAGCTTATTGCTATAGTGATCAATCCAATCATCTGGGTAGTTCCTGTGATTAATCTAAGGAGCTTAAAAGATCTTCTGACCCACAATTGTTTCAAAGGATTATCCAGTATTCCTTTAGCTATGTTTAAAGTACTACTGCTGTCACATTGCTTACAGTCAAATAAAGATTTATCTACGGGGGCGCCGCAGGTCTCGCATTTCTTTAATGAACGATCTCGTTCAGTAAGATGAGCATCACACGTTTTACAGTTGATGTTCGATTCAATACCGCAATTTGAGCAGGTCCAGATTTTTGATTGGTTGTTCATGCTTTGCTATTGTTTTTCATCTTTAGGTTTAGCACTAATGTAGGTCTCCGTAGATAGGGTTTTTGCTACAATTTTGCCTGTTTCTTCTTGAAAGACAGTTCCTTCGGCGATGGATACTGTTTTACCCTTGTTGATTATTTTTGCTTCTGATCTCAAAGTTCCAGCTGTTCCGGGCCGAATAAAATTGATTTTCATCTCTATTGTGGCGTGGTACTCGTATTCATCCAATAAACTGTCCAATGCGTGGTGTATGGTGTAGTCAAGCAACGACATGATGACCCCTCCGGCCACTCTAGGATTTTCTTCAGCATGGGTTAAATGAGGTAAAACAGGCATTCGTACTACAGCTTCTCCGGCTGCTTTTTTTATGAGTTCTGCGTTCATCCATTCTGGTAGGCGAGGCAGAGAGCTATCTTCTTTTTGGTTGTTCATTATTGATCTCCTATCTTCATAATTATATTACTTTAATTCAAATGGTGATCAATAGTTTTGGTTTTTAATATAGATCAATTGTGCTAATATAATAAGAACATGAGTTCGGTAATAGGTTTTTCCGATACTGATTAGGAGGCCGTAAGGAGTATAAAATGGCAAATTTGCGTCAAAGGCAGCAAGATATCTTAGAATTCATAGGAGGATTCATAGATGGAAAAGGTTATCCTCCTAGTGTTAGAGATATTCAGGAAGGATGCTCCATTAGTTCTACAAGTGTAGTGGACTATAATTTAGAGGCTCTTAGTAAGATGGGATATCTAAAGCGATCTAAGGAAATCTCTAGAGGTATTGAATTAATTGGCCATCGCTTGAGCACGGCCCGAATCCCTTTGCTTGGTTCCATATCCGCGGGACAGCCGTTGCCTGTCTTTCCCCAAGATCAAACGATGTTAGAAGATAACACTATTGAGGTAGATCCTAGTTTTGTGGATTTACAAACCCCTGTGTTTGCGTTGCACGTAAAAGGGGACTCAATGATAGATGCTCTTATTAAAGATGGAGACTATGTTGTTATTAAGTCTCAAGAACATGCGGAGACGGGTGAGATGGTTGCTGTTTGGTTGATTCAAGAGGAAGAAACAACTTTAAAAAGGTTTTTCCCTGAAGGGGATAAAATAAGACTCCAACCTGAAAACTCATCCATGAGTCCAATTTTTGTCGATGCAAAAAATGTTCAGATAAAAGGAAGAGTAGTAGGAGTACTGCGAAAATATAAATAAGTTTTCTCAGGAACTTCACCCCCGAATACCTAGATATTACACAGGAGCCCAACTAAGGGTTGTTAATCCGCGGAAGGAACCCTTCTTTGTCCTTGCAGTTCCATATCGTTATCACAACAAATCAAAGTACCATCGGTCGCTTTGGTTGCTAGAGCTTGAGTGCCACACGAAGTGCATTCGTAACGTTTACCGAGTTCAATTGCCATTTGTTAATCTCCCCTTATATTATTTCACGGTCATTGATTGGCCGTGACATTGGAGTTCACCATCCCCCGCTTTGGTAACTACTACCTCAGCTTCGCACGTACCACAGCTGTATCTTTTTCCCATTTGGTTTGCCATCGCTAGTTATATCCTCCGAACGTAGGGTTATATTTAAATATATTAGTGAGATAATTATAGAAATCGTAGTATAAGGCGTCAACCGAAGAAGGCACTTTACCAATGAATTTGCGGTTGCTTATAAGCATGGTTGATTGATAATTGAAATAATAAGGTGTTAAATTTGGGAATTTTATATGTGGTAGCGACCCCGATAGGTAATCTGGAAGATTTTTCTTACAGAGGGGTGCGAATCTTGTCTGAGGTATCACTTATTCTGTGTGAGGATACAAGGAAAACTAGTATCTTACTGAATCGTTACGAAATAATAACAAAAACTATGAGTTACCTAGAATGGAATCATGCCAAGCGGATTGATCGTATTTTGCGGGAGCTTGAATCCAATGATGTCGCGATTGTTTCGGAAGCTGGGACCCCAGCTTTTCATGATCCTGGATCTGCGCTTGTCGAAGCCGTGGTTCATGCTGGACATATTGTAACGCCTGTCCCTGGCCCCAATGCTGTTGCATCTATTGTTTCGGTAGCTGGAGTTCCAGCAGATAAATTTATATTCTTAGGGTTTCTACCTAGGAAAAAAAATGAAAGACGTAAAATGTTTGCAGAAGTACTGGAAAATCGGAG
This sequence comes from Dehalococcoidia bacterium, assembly GCA_029941095.1. GTDB lineage: Bacteria > Chloroflexota > Dehalococcoidia > UBA6926 > UBA6926 > UBA6926. The sequence continues at coordinate 2,310 of JAPYRO010000015.1, read as the reverse complement.
CCCTATTATATTTTATGAATCACCTCACCGAATTGTAGATAGTTTGAACATTATTCAAGAGATCCTTGGCAATAGAAAACTTGTTATTGGCAGAGAAATGACAAAATTCTACGAGGAGATTTATAGAGGTGTGGTGTCCGATGCTATCGCACATTTTACTAAACCTAGGGGAGAGTTCACTGTCCTTATCGAAGGGAATAAATGAACGTGAAATTGAATGGTTTTCGGCGAACTATCAATGAGTAGAACCAGATGCTAAAAATAACAAATCTAAGCAAAGGATATGGAGACAGGTTACTGTTCTCTAACATTTCATTTACTGCTAACCGAGGTGATCGAATTGCGCTTATAGGTGCAAATGGCTCAGGTAAATCTACTCTGATGCAAATAATTTCAGGAGTTGTAAACTCTGACAGTGGGCAAATAACCCTTAATAAGAATCTTGTTATTTCATATTTAGAACAAGAAATATTAACATCCGATAACCAAACTTTAATAGCAGACCTACTAGAAGAACCAAGTGACATCATCTCTCTTAGGAAAGAGTTAATTGATATACACAATAATCTCGCTGAAACATCCAATTACGCTGAAAATAATGTACTACTAACCCGCCTTGGAGAAATTAATAACTTATTAGAAACCTATGACGAAAAATATTCAGAGCATGAAGCTAAAGCAATATTATCAGGACTAGGATTTAAAGAGGGGGATTTTTACAGACCTGTTAAAGAATTTAGCGGAGGCTGGGTTATGAAAGCCGCACTGGGGAAAATACTCTTTTCCAAACCAGATGTATTACTTTTAGATGAACCTACCAACCATCTCGACCTAGATGCAACAATATGGTTCGAAAAATACTTACTACACTTTAACGGAATCATCATTGTTACATCTCATGATAGAGCTTTTCTGAACTCCGTTGCCACTAAGATATTAGCGATAGAACCTAGGGAAGTAACTATCCAAAATGGATCATACGATGACTATATAAAATTGAGAGAATCCACCCTGATTACAAAGCAGGCAACTGCAAAAAGGGTGGAAAAACATATCGAGAAACAAATGGAATTCGTCGAACGTTTCCGATCTAAAGCTAGTAAGGCACGTCAAGTACAAAGTAGATTAAAAGCTCTAGGGAAAATAGAAACTGTCGATATTCCTAGGATAACCAAAAAGATCAGGTACTCGTTCCCGCAACCTCCTAGAAGCGGATACGATGTAATTAAATTAGAGAATATCCATAAATCTTATTCTGAGAATCTCGTTTTGAATCAAGTGAATCTATCATTAAACCGCGGAGATAAAATAGCATTAGTAGGCCCCAATGGGGCAGGAAAATCAACTATTCTAAAAGTACTTGCTGGCGTAATCCCTTTTGACAATGGAACACGTAACCTTGGTATGAATGTGGTAAGTGGATACTATGCTCAGCATTTACTTGAATTACTTAACGTTAACAATACTCTCATACAAGAATTACAAGAATCCTCTAAGACACAAAAGACTCAAAACCTCCGGAATATACTAGGGGGATTTCTATTTAGTGGAGATGACATAAATAAGAAAATATCTGTATTATCAGGTGGAGAAAAGGCACGAATTGCTCTCGCTAAGTTACTACTACAGCCTATTAATTTACTATTCTTAGACGAGCCCACAAACCATTTAGATATAGCTTCTAGAGAGATATTAACGGATGCTTTAAGTGATTACGAGGGAACTCTTTGCTTTATTACCCACGATCGTATGTTAATAAAAGAAGTTGCCAATAAAATAATAAGTATAGAAAATGGCACTCCCACAGTTTTTGAAGGGAATTATGAATCTTATTTAACCTCGCTGGACGTTAATAAATCTAAATTAAAATCTGCAGAAGGATTAAAGCGGCCCCGAAAACCAAGTTCATCTGAGAAAATAGCAAAACAAAAACTGCAAACCCAGAAAAAAATTATTAGTAAACGAATCAAGTTAATTGAATCAGAACTATCAACCACCGATTCCCATATCAAAAAGGTGGAATCAATGTTTGTAAATCCAGCAAACTTTGATACTCAAGAGCAACTTAAAGAATCTGCTAAACAACATAAAACTCTACAAAAACAAGCAGCCAATTTACTAGCAGAATGGGGAGATTTATCAGATCAGCTTGAAACTCTCAAAATAGATACATAAACCTACTCATGATTCAAAGCCTTACCTATTTAAATTTTTCTTTCTATAACGAATTGAGCTATCTCTTGCAGAGAATCGCGAGCAGGGCTTTTAGGGGATGTTTCTATAGCTTCAATTCCTTTTTGTGCATAAGTC
>JAPYRO010000014.1 GCA_029941095.1 Dehalococcoidia bacterium | reverse complement strand
CTTAACTTCAATTTGAGAACTTTCTATAGTATTGAGAACAAACCTAGCGCCATTCCATAATTTGTTAGCAAAGTTTCTGCCAGCTTCTAGGCGTGAGTCAGGGAGTGCTAGATCATTTCCTGGGGTGGTACTAATTGTTAAAGCCATTCTTAAAGCGTCAGTACCATATTTTTTGATTGTTTCTAGAGGATCTATAACGTTACCCTTTGTTTTGGACATTTTCTGGCGATTTGGATCGCGAACTAAACCATGAAGATAAACGGTTTTAAAAGGTGGAGTACCTGTGTTTGCGATGCCCAACATTATCATTCTAGCTACCCAGAAAAATAAAATATCGTAGCCGGTTTCCATGACCGATGTTGGGTAAAATCGAGCATAATCCTCTGTTTTTTCTGGCCATCCTAAAGTTGAGTGAGTCCATAAACCGGACGAAAACCATGTATCCAAAACATCAGGGTCTTGAACTAGGTTCTTGCTCCCACAATTGGGGCACTGATCTGGATCATTTATAGATACTATAGGTGTGGCTGATTCTGAAGATTCGATGCGCTCCGAGTCATCTAAAATCTGTTGAAAGGGAATTCCTGAATGAATCAGGTCGTTGTAGTTATGCTCTATAAATTCTTTTGCATCGACGGTTGATGAAGAGTCATTCATGATCACTTTTAATTTATCGCCCTCGCAATCTGTACAATACCAAACCGGTATCCTGTGTCCCCACCATAATTGTCTCGAGATACACCAGTCTCGTATGTTTTCCATCCAATTCATATAGATTTGGGTGAAACGCTCTGGGATTATTGAAATTTCTTTGTCAACTACTGCTTTTATAGCTGGGCCAGCAAGAGGTTTTATGTCAATAAACCACTGCAAACTAGGTCGAGGTTCTACAATTTCTTTGCATCTGTAACAGTGTCCAATTCGAGTATCATATGGTTCTATCTTTTTTAGTAAACCTATTTCTTCTAGGTCAGATACGATCATTTGTCTCGCTTCAAAGCGATCTATATTGGCGTATTTACCTGACACGTCACCCATAGTTCCATCCGGATTCATGACGTTAATTGATTCAAGGTTATTGCGTTTGCCAATCTCAAAGTCATTAGTATCATGGGCAGGGGTTATTTTGAGAGCTCCAGTTCCGAACTCGATGTCTACATATTCATCTGCAATTATTGGTATCAGACGATTGGTTAAAGGAAGTTTAACTTGCTTCCCGATAAAATTTGAATATCTTGGATCATTAGGATTTACTGCGACCGCAGTATCTCCTAGTAATGTTTCTGGCCTTGTTGTAGCTACGATTACTGAACCAGAACCATCTGAAGTAGGGTATTCTATATGCCATAAATGGCCTTCTATATCTTCGTATTCGATTTCAAGATCCGAAAGCGCCGTTAAGTCTTGAGGACACCAATTAATTATTCTTTCTCCACGGTATATACGATTTTGCTGGAACAAATTATGAAAAGTTGTTCGAACTGCGTTGGAAGGCCCCTCATCTAGCGTGAATTTTTCACGGGTCCAGTCAGCAGATACTCCTAATCGTCTATGCTGCTTCTGGATTTCCCCTCCGTATTGCTTCACCCAGATCCAGACTCTTTCCAGGAATTTTTCGCGTCCCATTGTTCGACGGTCAAGTCCCTCAGATCGGATGGCTTGCTCGACTATATATTGAGTAGCTATTCCAGCGTGGTCTGTACCGGGTAGCCATAGAGTATCGTCTCCTTGCATACGATGCCAACGCACTAAAGTGTCTTCTATAGTTGCAGTTAAAGCATGACCTAAATGTAGCTGACCAGTTACGTTTGGGGGAGGCATTATTATCGTAAAAGGAGGATTGTCCCCAGTATTGTTTTTTTTAGGTTTGAAGTAACCCTTAGATTCCCACCATTCATATCGTTTTATCTCGAATTCATGGGGATTATAAGCACTGTCCATAGAATTTGAAAATGATCTATTCTGTTTCGATGTCATTATTATATACTTTCAATTGCTAAACGCGATTTAGATTGTATATATCTCCGACTACCAGGGTCAAGGAAGTTCAGGTTCGTCCAAACCATTTTAAATTTGTTTGGTTAACGATAATGCTTGATTATAATCTTCTAAAGTGTTCATGTTCACAATTGAAAGCGCATCGTCACTAATAAATTTACTAACCCGACCAGGATTTTTATTGACTATTTCTCGGAGCCCCTGTTTTTCCTCCGTTATTGAAAAAAGTTCCTCTTTCAAGCTAAGAGAAAAAATTCCTGGGTGTCCCTCTATACTATCGTACCAAGGGTAAGTTATTAGATTATCATTAGATATATGGTATTCCATGAGATCATTCATCAACTGAGATGTTCTTGGGGAGTCGGCTGCCCATAATATTATGTTTTTCGAACGAGCAGAAACACTTTTAATTCCTAATTTAACCGAGCTAGTTTTGCCTAAACCCCAATCTATATTTTCGATAATACTTATATTATTAAATGATGATCCCAACTGTGTTTTTAATAGAGATCGATACTCCTCAAAATTTTCCCCTAAAATTACAACCACTTCGCTCGCTTTACAATCTAATGCTGCTTGCACTTGGCGTACTAACAATGGGGCTCCGTACCAAATTAATGTTTGCTTAGGCGTCCCCATTCTATCCGAGGATCCTGCCGCTAAGAGGACGATAGAAACGGGCAGCTCGTTGTCATCTCTTTCCACCTAAAGCTCCAAGTGAATTAGTATATGATATTTTTCTATAGCAGTTCTGAAAGGCGATCCATAATATGATCTGCTACTTGTAATTTACTTATTAATGGCAGTTCAGTTTTTGAACCTTTTTTATCCAAAATAACCACTCGGTTATTATCCACGTTAAATCCCGAATCCTTTGAAGACACGTCGTTTGCTACTATCATGTCTAATTTTTTCTCTTTTAGCTTCTCTGTTGCGTTCTCGATAAGATTTTCAGTCTCTGCTGCAAAGCCAATTTTTATTATCTTTTCATCCGACATTGCTTTTAATATGTCAGGAGTTTGTTTTAAAGATATAGACATCGTATTTTCGCCGGCGGTTTTTTTAATCTTATTTTTTGATTGGTTATCGCTTTCCCAATCTGCCACGGCTGCAGCCATTATGAGTGCATCTCCATTGTCTTTGACTGCGTCGGTTACGCCTTTGAGCATTTCTCTAGCGGTATTAATTTTTACTATTGTTGCTCCTGGTGGATCAGGTAGAGCTGTAGGCGCAGTCACAAGGGTTACTCTGGCTCCTCGTGATACTGCAGCAGATGCAAGTGCATACCCCTGTTTCCCTGAAGAACGATTAGTAATCACTCTGACGGCGTCTATAGGTTCTTGAGTCCCTCCGGCGGAAATGACTATATGTTTTTCTTTCAGATCTGTAGTTTGCTCAAGAATATTTTGTATTCCCGAAATAATGCTATCTACTGATTCAAAGCGGCCGTATCCTGAGCCTCCCGAAGCGAGATGCCCTTCAACTGGGCCTATAAATTTTACTCCCCGCTTAATCAGGGTTGTAATATTTTCCTGAGTTGCATTGTTCGCCCACATATTTGATTCCATAGCAGGAGCTACTACGATGGGTGAGGTAGTGGCAAGTATTGTTGCCGTTAGTGCGTCATCTGCGAATCCATATTTCATCTTAGCTAGTATGTTAGCAGTAGCAGGTGCAACAACTATCATATCTGCGTTCTTTGCCAGAGCTATATGCTCTATAGGATCCTCAGATTCTGCATCGAATAAATCTGTAATTACCTTTCTGTGTGTTAGTGATCGAAAGGTGATCGCGGATATGAATTCCTGAGCTGACCTAGTTAATATTACATCTACATTAGCCCCTGCTTGAGTTAGTTTCGATGCAAGGTCTATTGCTTTATAGCATGCGATACTTCCGGTTACCCCTAGAACTATTCGCTTATTCTCTAGTATATCTATTTCCGCCATTATTGCTCCATCTGATGTTATTCAGATTGATTACCTATATTATCTCATTAAATTTGATCAACTGTTTAATTCCCAAATTCTTTTTATTCCATCTAACGTTAAATGTGGTACCACTATTTCTATAGAATTTGATTTTTGAGCTATCGAAGTTGCTAGACCTCCTGTTGCTACAACGTTTGCGCTTTGGCCCAATTCTTCGTTTATGCCATTAACCATACCTTCAACCAGCCCCAAATATCCATTCATCAACCCTGATTGCATAGATTCAATGGTGTTCTTTCCTATCCATTTTGAGGGAAACTCGAGCGAAATTTGCGGCAATTTTGCGGCATTTGACGTCAAAACCCTCGAAGAAAGGTCTATTCCAGGTGCTATTGTACCACCTATATAATCCCCCTTCTTATCTACCACATCAAACGTTGTTGCAGTCCCAAAATCAATGACGATTAGGGGGGTCGATAGGATTTGCGTAGCCGATATGGCATTAATTATTCTATCTATTCCTACTTCGGCAGGGTTATCTACTTTTATATTTATACCTAGGGTTGATTTAGAATCGATAATCAATAAATCTGCATTGAAATAATCTTTTAGTGATTTAGAAACTGTACCAGTCAGATGTGGAACGACGCTTGCTAACGCGATATTTTCAATATCGTCTAGTTTCACGTTATTGTTTGAAAGCCAGGATTGAATCGATAGGAAATCTAAATCTGCATTATCGGATAAATTGCTTTCCGTGCGCCAAGTTGAACTAGAATTTGAACCATTGTAAAGTCCAATTTTGATGCTCGTATTTCCTATGTCGACGGCGAGAAGCATAATGACTCGATATTATAACCCTCTTTATCATAAACCTAAAACTTTTGGTTTTGATTGTTAGCTTTAGATATATTTTCGACTGTTATATGATACCCAATGGTACTTTAATTTTCATCTAAGCGGGATACTTAATATTGTATTCAAGAAGGAGTTTTTCTTGTTTAGGCCATTTTATCTAATAATTTACTTTTTAGTTATTTTAACGATCGGCGGAACAGTTCTATTAGCTAATATCGGAGATGATACTACTATTAATTCTTCTGCTCCTGGATTTTCATTAGATAATGGAAAAGGGAAAGCAATTTCTTTAGAGAATACCCTGGCATCGAGCGAAACGGCGGTATTAATTTTTTACAGAGGCTATTTTTGAGGTATCTGTCGTGGCCAACTCGGAGAGTTGCAAAGTAGGTATAAAGAATTTGAGGAAAAGAATTCAAAGATTCTTGCAATAAGCCTTGACCGTAGTGATGATATTAAAAATATGACCGCTCTTGTTCAACCTGATTTCCAAATCCTATCGGATTACACTGCGGCAGTTTCTAAAAACTATGAAGTTTTTGATTTGTTAGGCGATGGGCTAGCGACTCCCGCTGTTTTTATTGTAGGTAAAGACGGTTCTATTTTGTGGAGAAAAATTGGAGAACATGCAGGTGACCGTCCAACTGTAGATGAGATTTTGTCACAGCTCTCCCGACTAGGTTTTTAGTAGGATTGAATCAGCTCATATTGAAAAGAGGCAATTAATTTGACTAGACCTACAGAGATAAAAAAAGTACTGGTGATAGGCGCTACTGGAAACCAAGGTGGAGGGCTAATATCTCATTTGCTTACTTCAAAAAAATGGCACGCCGTTGCTTTAACTAGAGATCCTGATTCGCCACGCGCACGATTATTAGCGAATAGAGGTGTTGAAGTAATAAAAGGAGATATGGACGATTCTGACTCTTTGCGTTCAGCAATTAGAGGCAGCCACGGCGTTTTTTCTGTTCAGAACGAAAACACTCTTCGAAATGAAATTGAACAAGGGCGTAGAGTAGTTGAAATTTGTGTTGAAGAGCGAGTAAACCATCTGATTTATACGGCTTCTTGTGGGGCTAAAGAACCAAACAGAGGTGTTGATTACTGGGATTCTAAGCGATTAATTATCGATGCCGTGCGAGAAAGCGGGTTACCATACACAATTCTACGCCCGGTATCTTTTATGGAGAATTACATATCGAATAAAACAGCATTAAGACAAGGAAAATTAACTGGTTTATTAACGCCTGATAAAGAATTACAGGTGATCTCTGGTTATGATATCGGGTTGTATGCTTCACAGGCACTTGAGCGCCCTGGCGAATTTATTGATCAAGAAATTGATATTGCTTCGGAAACTTTAACAATGACAAAAATTGCAGAAACCCTGAGTCGGACCCTTAACTCTTCTATAAGCTATACTCAGACCAAAATTGAACCTAGGTCTGATTTTGCTCCCGGAGCATTAGCTATGAACCGATGGTACCAAGAATTTGGTTATGATGAAAATATTGATTCTTTGAAGGCCAAATGGAAAATTAACACCTTAAGCTTCTATGAATGGCTAACAATGGTTGATTTTAACCTGAATAATTAATTTCTCTGCCAGCGTTACCCCCCATAAAATCCTTTTATGGAGATAATCTGTTCGATAGGTATCGTTTTAATATTATAGAATAAATGATTGAATTTAGTATAACCTAGAGAATAATTAGTTAATGGATGATTATATTTGGTTGGTTTCTTGGAGAGGGTGAGCGTTTTGAGTAAACAAACTATTCTAGTGATTGGATCTACTGGTACCCAAGGTACAAAGGTAGTGGACGGCCTTATAAAGAGCGATAAATTTTCTGTTAGAGCACTTACTCGGGATAAATCTGGTGATTCGGCAATATCATTAAGCCACAAAAGTGTTGAATTAATAGAAGGAAATATGGACGATCTTAAATCTCTGGACGCAGCGATGAGCGGTGTTTACGGAGTATTTTTTATAGGAATTGGCACCGATTGGTTTGATAAAGATGGGCCAAAAACTGAGATCGAGCGTGGGTCCAATGTTATTCAAGCAGCGAAGAGTAATGAAATAGGGCACATCGTTTTTAGCGGAGTATCTGGAGGGAATCGTAGTATTGGAGTACCTGCCTTTGAAACCAAAGGGGCTATAGAAAGAGCACTTGCTGAAAGCGGGCTAGGTTACACCATTTTACGTCCGGTTTCGTTTATTGATAATTTCAATAGAAATAAGGATGCCATAAAAGAAGGTCGTTTATCTGGTATTTTGTCACCAAATAAAACCCAGTGGTTTATTTCGGTCCAAAATATTGCTGATTTTGCAGTTGCAGCTTTTTCGGACCCCGAAAGATTTCTGGGCAAAGAAATTGATCTTGCAGGTGAAGCTATGACATTACCGGATGTTGCGAAAATTTTTGCCCAAGCACTGGGCACAGAAGTTAAATATAATCATATAGGAGAAGATGACCGAGATCGGTTGCCAGAGCCTATGAAAATGATGAACCAATTTTACGAGCGCGAAGGCTATTTAGTGGATGTAGATGAATTAAAAAAAGAATGGGATATACCTTTAATGTCAGTAAGTGATTGGATACGTCAGGAGCCTGGATGGCTGGATTGATGAGTATTGTAGTCAACAAGTCTATGTGGCGTTAAGTTATGCCGCAGTTTATGTTCGTTATATTTAGCATTCTTATAGGTTCTGGTATGGCGGTCCAAGTTACAATGATTTCAGCTATGGGCCGTGTTAGAGGCCCACTGGAGGCAACTTGGTTATCGTTGATGGCAACGGTCATGGGGGTGTCTGCGTTGATGGCCTACAGAGCCTTTACAGGGGGCCTAGTTATCCCGCCCCCCTTTAATAGAGTCCTGTTGTTGGCAGCCATTTCTGTAATAACCGCTGCTAGTTTAGTTTTGGTTCTGCGGGGGCTACCCTCCTATTACTTTATCACTGGTTTATTTGCAATCCCTCTGCTGGTGGGTGCAGGGTATGTGGGCCCTAAAATAGGGATTGGGTTGTTTGTGACAGCAACCATAGCCGGGCAAGTTATCGGTTCGGTGCTACTGGATCATCTTGGTGCTTTTGGGTTACCGGTACACAGGATGGATATTATCCGAGGTGGAGGAGTAATCATCTTACTTCTTGGTGTTGTTCTAGTTAGAGGAGTTAAATAATAACGACACCTTTTCACAACAGGTATTCTGATCCGCTGACTACGGTGAAATGATCTTCCAACTCGTCTTCCATCTCACCATTTAGCAGTATGCTAATAGCGCTAGGTATGCTATCTGCTACATCTGTAGCTAAGATACCGCGATCTAGAGCGTCAAGTTCTTTAGCTGCTAATATACTAGATAATCCATGAACGTAAACACCAATTCTTGCCGCAGAATATGCATCATGCCCTTGGGCAAGTAGCCCAGTTATCATCCCTGAAAGTACATCGCCAGTGCCAGCAGAAGCCAATCCTGGCCAAGCCAAAGGATTAACGGAAACCTCGCCAGAAGGATTTCCAATTGCTGTGAACGCCCCTTTTAGTACTACGACGACCCCCCATTCAACGGATTTCTTATAAACTGATTCCAAACGATTTTGTTGTATGGCCTCTACGGTCGTGTTTGATAGCGTTGCCATTTCTCCAGGATGAGGAGTTAGGACAGATATATTATTGGCCTGATTCCACCAATCATCGAGAGATGATAGAGCAGTAATTCCATCTGCATCAAGGACCATTTTCATCGATGTAGATGGGTCTTTTTCTCGACCATTCGAACGAACTACGTCGTGAACAAATTTGATACTATCTCGGTTTAAACCGATTCCAGGGCCAACGAGCGTTGGATTATCAAAATTAAGTTTTAGAAACTCTCTGGCGGATGCTGCATCAAATAATCTATTACCGTTTTCTGTTGGAAGAGGCTCATGGATCGCTTCTGGTAGATAGTGGGTCGCATGGATCCCTAATTCCGCGGGAGTTACTAATGATACTAAACCGGCTCCTGATCTCAGAGCAGCTCTCGCAGCCATAAAAGGGGCCCCAATATAATTTGATGATCCTCCCACGATTGAGGCTTTACCAAATGTCCCTTTGTGACCACCCAATGGTCTCGAGGAAAGCATCTGAGAAACTTTTGAATGCTCTAATATTTCGGGAAACGATTTTGGAAAACTATGTTCCGATATGCCTATTGGAGCAACAATTATTTTCCCGGATTTTTCGAGGCCTTGAGATGTTAGTAAACCCTTTTTTATAGCACCAATGGCTACAGTGAAATCAGCCTCGATAATGCTTTTGTTTCCTGAACCGTTGTCTGGATCCATTCCCGAAGGAATATCTATCGCTGCTATTTCAAGAAGAGAAGTGCTTTTATTTCTTGTTAATTCGTTGAGCTTATTCGTAACTTTAGATATTTTCGACTCAGGTCGTTTTTTATAGCCTGTTCCAAATAAACCGTCCAATAGTAAATATTCTTCACCTGAATTTTCGATACGACCCAAAAAATCAAGAAATATTTTGTTAGAACTGATCAAAAGGTTACCGGAATGTTGTATAGAGTCAGTTAAATTATTAGACGCTTGATCAGTTCCAATGCTATGGACTGTTATATTAGCACCCCATTTTGCCAAAATAAGACCTGATGCTAAAGCATCTTTACCATTGTTACCTGGCCCTGCTAGTACGATTATGTTTTTTCCTATGACGCCGTTAAGCCTTTTTCTAACAATGTTACTTATCGAATTAGCGGCGTTTGTGATCAGGGTATTTTCGGAAAGCCCTGAACCGATCGCTTCCTGCTCTACAGCATTCATTTCTTTAGCACTAACAATCCTCATAAAAATAACCTTCTCAGTCCTAATCTATGGTTGGTCAGCATCTCCTACAGCAACCGATATGGCATATTCTATAGAGTGAGTTTGGCTTATTGCTATATCTTTAAGGCCTATGCGATTTGCAACGTTAAGTGCTCTACCATGGAGATGGACCTCTGGTTTTCCGCCTTTTCTAGGCAATATTTCAATATCTTTCCACCCGACTCCTCTTACCCCAGTACCTAGTAATTTCATCACTGCTTCTTTACTAGCAAATCTAGCGGCTAACTCGGGATCTCTCATACGAGAAGTCCGCTGCTCATTTTCAGTATATATTCGATTAATAAATCGATCGCCGAATTTCTCTCTAAGTTCACGAATTCTCCACACTTCTACCATGTCTACCCCAGTTGTTAGCATCTTTAATAACCTCCTGTGACCAATATCTCTTCGAAAAACTTCTTGCTAGTAACTATAAATTATTCTCAGATGTTACAATATAGCAAAAGTTAAATTTCATTATTCGGAGAGATGTGAGCGCAAAATTAATTGATGGACGTCGTATTGCAGCTGAAATACGGCAAGAGGTTAAACAAGAAGTTTTACAGCTAAAAGAAGCCGGTATTCACCCAGGTCTTGCAGCAATACTTGTAGGAGATGATCCGGCGTCTAAAGTTTATGTTTCCAATAAAGAGCGCGCTTGTAACGAAGTGGGAATATATACAGAAATCCATCGATGCGATAATCAAATTTCTGAGGAAGCGTTACTTAATTTAATTGATTCACTAAATAATGATAATAAGATCCATGGGATACTAGTCCAGTTGCCTTTACCTCCACATATAAGAGAATCTGCGATAATTGAGTCTGTGGCGCCCGTTAAAGATGTCGACGGTTTTCACCCTAATAATATAGGTCATTTAGCGATAGGCGATTCACATTTTATACCTGCTACCCCTGCTGGAGTTATCGAGCTATTTAACAGAGAAAATATAGAACTCGGAGGGAAGCACGCGGTTATTATTGGCAGAAGTAATATAGTTGGAAAGCCCATCGCTATCGCCTGGATGCAAAAAGGGATTTCTGAATATCCAACCGTAACTATATGCCATACTTTTGATCCAGATATAATAAAGCATACTGTTGAGGCGGATATATTAGTTGTGGCTGTTGGGTCTCCAGAGGTGATCACGGGTAAAATGGTCAAAAAAGGGGCTGTGGTGATTGATATAGGTATTAACAGAGTGGATGACTCTGAATCTCCAAGGGGTTACCGTTTGGTGGGTGATGTTAAATTTAATGAAGTGACAGAAGTAGCGAGTGCTATTACACCAGTCCCCGGAGGAGTGGGACCAATGACTGTAGCGATGCTGCTGAAAAATACGGTGCAGGCAGCTTATTTAAATGAAAAAACCAGTCATTAGTATATACTGGAGTTAATATGTCATCTCAAGTTACGTGTATTTGGAATGTTTGGCGCAAGGGTAGTGATACTTTTGCAGAAAAAGTATCTTTTCAATCGAAGATTGAACCTAGATTAGGTGACAATGTTTATCTTAAATTTTCACCTCCGTATTGGAGGATCGTTGACTGGGTTTTAGAGTCAGAATCGACCGAAGACACCGTTTTTAAAGTCTGGGTTATGAGGACATCTAATTGACACTGAATGTTAGTAATAATAGACTACGCAAGGCCTTTTTTATTTAGTTAAATAATTACTTCCCGGAAGGTGCAATTTTGTTTCAGAATAACTGGTTTAAATTAGTTAATAGTTGTTTAATTTTAATGATATCTATTGGGATGATTACAGCATGTGGTGGTTCGGGTTCAAATTCTAATATTATTGAACCTAATGAAATCAGAATCACATCGGGTATTGGGGGAGAGGAATTCTCTTTTAATCCAGAAACAATTAATGTAAACGTGAGCCAGACAATTAAATTAGTGTTTAATAATACAGGGACTATTGCCCATGATTTTGAAATTCCAGATTTAGAAATTGTTATTCAGACTACTAACTCAGGTAATACTGGAGAGATAACATTTGTGGCCCCTGCGGCCGCTGGTTCATACGATTTTATTTGTAGCATACCCGGTCACAAAGAAGCAGGAATGGTAGGTAAACTGGTTGTCAATCGAGACAATTATTAACCTGAATTCTTTGAACCGCTGATAATTTTGCCTATAATCATTCTATGGACTTATCTACATTTGATTATGACCTACCAAATTCGTTGATTGCACAGAATCCCGTTGAACCTCGGGATCATTCACGGTTAATGATCGTTAATCGCAATAGCACTCGAATTCAACATAAACATTTTTATGATTTACCGGATTATTTGGAGCAAGGGGACGTTTTACTAATTAATGAAACTAAAGTCATTGGATCTAGAATGGTGGGCGAGAAAGAAAATACTGGCGGCAAAGCAGAAATTCTTCTATTAAGAATAACTGATCAGGCGAAGCCGTTTGAGTGGGAAGCTTTGGTAAAACCCTCTCGGAGACTTCCTTTTGGTACTGTTGTGATTTTTCCAGAACATCCAGGTAACTATCTGACTGTTTTAGATGGCCTTGATTCAGGTAGAAGGAAAGTAGAATTATCTAGAAATTTTGATGTGGACTCGGTTGCAGAAATTGCTTTTCCTCCTTATATCAAGGATAGCTCCTCAAATTCTGATAAATACCAAACTGTTTTTGCTTCTGTCCCTGGTAGCATTGCGGCTCCTACGGCCGGCCTTCATTTTACGGACGAACTGATTGATTCGATTCAAAAAAAAGGAGTTGTTCTACAAAAAATAAACCTTGAGATAGGAGCTGGAACTTTTATTCCAGTTACCGAAAGCGATATTTCTAAACACGTTATGTCTACTGAAAAATACAGTGTTTCTGCAACAGTCACAGAAAATATAAATAAAGCCAAATCTTTGGGTAAAAAAGTGATATGTGTAGGGACTACATCCGTTCGATCGATTGAGTCACTGGCTTTGGACTCATCGATTTATAATTCTTTGGGTAATTTGAAATTAGATTCTCTCCATGAGGCTGAAACGGATCTATTTATCACTCCTGGATTCCCTTTTAAGATTACTGACAGTTTAATCACAAATTTTCACTTACCTAAATCAACTTTAATTATGCTGGTTTCTGCTTTTGCTGGACTTTCTTTTACAAAAAAAATATATGAAGAAGCTGTTTTAAACGATTACCGATTTTACTCTTTTGGTGACGCGATGATGATAACCTAATATAATTCTCTTAAGATCTAAATCGTTCACGGAAACTGGGGGCATTGATGATAAACCAAGATAGATTAGTAACTTCTTTTTGTGCTTTGGCGGCCATTGATAGCCCATCGAGCGATGAAAAAGAAGTAGCCGATTTCCTTATGGAAAAACTCAAACGATTAGGATTGACTGTTCAACAGGATTCATATGGAAATATCATAGCAACAGATGAAGGAGATTCTCCGATCTTACTATCTGCTCATATGGATACGGTTGAACCTGGTAGAGGCATAAAACCAATTGTAGACTCTGAACGAATTTATACAGATGGGACAACAATACTGGGCGGTGATTGCAAGGCCGGGATTTCAATAATATTAGAGGCGATTGAGTCTCTAGCTGACGAAGGTTTGGAGCGGAGATCGATTGAGATTGTTTTGTCTCGTGAGGAAGAACTGGGGTTACTAGGCTGCAAAGAATTAGACTTCTCCTTGCTGAAAGCTAAAGAAGCTATTGTATTTGATGGAGAGGGGCGAGTTAACCAAATAACATCGGGTAGCCCTACTTATTTAGCATTCGATATTGATATAAAGGGGCGTGCGGCACATGCCGGAGTAGAACCCGAAAAAGGGATATCGGCAATAAAAATTGCGGCAGAAATTATTGTTCAACTTCAACTAGGGCGCCTAGATGACCAAACCACTATGAATATTGGAAGCATTACTGGAGGATCTGTAAGGAACGCAGTTCCTGAAAACGCATCTCTCTCTGGAGAAATCCGAAGTCATGATGAAGAAGGTTTAGATAAGGTTAAGTCATATTTGTTAAATATTTTGCAAGATACACGTAATAGATATTCAGATGCGGTGATCACGGAAAAATTTAACACTGAATTCCAAGCTTATAAGATAGATCCTCAAGAACCCGTCGTAAAAGACGTGATTGATCAACTTATACGGTCAAAAATGGATCCTGAATTAATTTTGTCTGGTGGTGGCACAGATGCCAACGTCTTCCGTTCCAATGGTATAAATGCAGTTGTTTTAGGAGTAGCTGATCACGGTGCTCATACCGTTAGGGAGCACATAATAATAAGTGAATTAGTGGAAGCCGCATCTTTTTGTAGAGATCTATTAGCGATTAATCATAAAATTTAAGGATCGAGCTATCACAAGGAATTTTTTATTTGAACTGGATAGATAAATCCCTGTTTTGTGT
>JAPYRO010000013.1 GCA_029941095.1 Dehalococcoidia bacterium | reverse complement strand
CTTCCACTCCAAGAGATACATATTGGGAATGGCTATCATCCATAACTCGACTTTGAATACGCTCCTCAAGGTCCCCTAGAGGTTTTGCTAAAGTTATCACTGTAGGCATCTTTGAAACAAATCGATGGTTCAATATCTGGAAAAGTTTTTCTTGAGCCCAAGGAGTAGAAGATTGGGCTCCTAGGTCATCAAGAACCAAGAAGGGTGCTTCTTTTATTTGTTGAAATAGAGAATCGTACTGAACTTCTGAATCTGGAGCGTAAGCAGCTCTTAAATGGTCTAAGAAGTCTGGTATGAATACAAAAAGAGCTGGGAAATCTCCATTGAGTCTCTCATGAGCAATAACAGCACCCAGATGTGTTTTTCCACTACCGGAAGGGCCAGAAAAAACAATCCACCCATCAGGTTGTTCAGCGAATTTTTTTGCCCTTGCAAAAGCATTCTGAAACATCTCTTTGCTAGTTGTGTCTTCTCGAACACCCGTTTCCTTAGTCAATTCAAAGGTCAAGCCTTTAAATTGCGAAAGGTTACTATATTTTTCTAGGCGCTCAAAATTTGCTTTCTTTATCTCATCACGACGATGGTCACACGGATAAATCTTCCCAAATTCTAGTGCTTCTACTTCGGCGGAGTAGCGTACCCAGCCAGTGTCATTACACATATCACATTCTGGTTTTTGAGAACCTGAATCTTTAAAAGAAGATCGAGGATCATTTTGATCTGACGATTTTCCCATACTTTCCTGACTGATACCTGTTCTCTGAATTGCGTCCCCCAGTCTTTCCATCGTAATTCCCTCTACCCTCGTTGCTCCAGCTCGCCAATATAGCTCTTATATAAGCCCATCTTCTTACATCCTGAACCACTGCCTCATCGAATGCATCTTCGAGCCATTCAGCTGGATAAGTTTTTTCAGCTTCCATTAATTCCTGCGCTATTTGTGCTCCAGGTATAACGCCAATAACGTTTTCATAAAGGTCAAATATTGTGGCGCCTCTCTTCGGATTATCTACTGTTATATTTGGTGAGACAATCCCAAATTTAAGGTTCTCAGAAAGTGTGTGCCCCTCCAAATCGTCTAAGAAATATATTTCTTCAGGATCTGCTGGCCCGACCTCTGATAACCTTGAGAATATTAACCCCAATTGGGTTAGTTTTTTCAGAGTTAGGTCTACTAACTGCACTAAAGTCTGATTTTCACCCGTTTCAAGTAATAGTAATTGTTCCAATTTTGTTACGCCGCTATAACTTAAAAATTGGTCATCTCGTTGTTGGATTCCAATCTCATTTAAGATTATCAGACTAGTTTTTAGCTCCAATATATTAGTTATGGTTGGAAGAACTTCTGAAAAAAACCGTTCGGAGATTTCTAATCTGTCACCCTGTTGTGGTACTCGTCTAGATTTATTCATACATAGCTCACTTTTTAAAACATTCCCACGTTAGGAGCTGGGCCATCACGCAAAGCCGCATCAACGAAAGTAGTAGTCCGTTCTCGAAAAACTAACTGTGGTCTCCCTAAAGGCCCATTTCTGTGTTTAGATACAATGAGATCAGCCACTCCCCTTGGATAATCTTCACCAGGATGCTGCCTTTCCCATTCTTCTTCAGTAAAATACACATCTGGCCTATATAAGAACATAACCACATCCGCATCCTGCTCGATACTTCCGCTATCTCTAAGATCGGAAAGAAGGGGTTCATGTCCTGGCCTCCCTTCAACAGCTCTAGAAAGCTGCGAAAGGGCCAGAACAGGGACACTCAAATCCCGAGCCAGTGCTTTGAGTGATCTAGAAATCTCACTAATTTCCTGAACTCTATTACCTCCAAAGCCACCAGTACCGCTCATTAATTGCAGATAATCAACAACAACCAAATCTAACCCTTCTTCTAAGTAGAGTCTGCGGGCTTTTGAACGCAGTTCCACAAGGCCTAACAAGGGTGAATCATCCAAGTAAAGGGGTAGGTCTGCTAGTTTGCCAACTGCTTCCATTATTTTTGCTTCATCTTGTTCTGACCATTCTCTAGACTGGCGGAGACGTCTCGTATCTATCCCAGACTCTCCTGCTAATAGTCTCTCAACGATTTGCTCTGTTGCCATCTCGATGCTGAAAAAAGCTACCACTCCTCTTTTCCCATCAGGGTTCCTTTGTGAAGTAATGGCTTTCGCGATGTTAAGAGCTAAGGCACTCTTCCCTACTCCGGGTCTTGCCGCAAGTATTATTAAATCGGAAGGCTGAAACCCACCCAATAATCGATCCAAATCAACAAATCCAGTTGTAACTCCTGCTCTATTCGCGTCTTGCTTATTTAAATCTTCCTCGAGATATTTATCTAATGCTTGGTGCAGGGAAACCAGATCACGCTCAGATCGCCCCATTCTTAATTCATAGATAAAGTCTTCAGCTTTCCTAAGAGCGTCTTCTTCATCGGTTTCTGCTTTATAGCCAATATCGACAATTTTGCCCCCAGCATTTATTAATTGCCGCATAATCGAGAGTCGTTTCACAACTTGGCCGTAATGTTCAACGTAGACTGAAGTCGGCACACTAGTCACTAAATAGCTAAGGAATTGTAAGCCTCCTATTTCCTCTAGTCTTTTTTGTCTCGTTAATTCATCTGACAAACTAATCTGGTTCACTGGTTCATTCCGAGAAAATAAGGTCAAACAAGCTTCGAATATCCAAGAGTGTTTTTGTCGAAAAAAGTCGGCCGGAACTAGAGTAGCTGCAACTCTTGGAACTGACTCACTATCGATCACCAAGGAGCCTAATACAGCTTCTTCTGCTTGATCATCATGAGGAGGTAATTGTTCTGTATACAATCTTAAACCTCGTCCTGGAAATTAATTTTCCGATATTTCTGTTTCGTCTGTACTATTTGGCTCGTCTTCAGACCCTTTATCTGATTCGATTTTTGTAGCTTCGTCATCAACAATTGGATCGTCCGAGTTTTCAGAGGGTATTTCACTACCATCGATTTCGTTCTCTTCGGCTTCAATTTGAGCAATGGCTCCTTGAAAAGTAGGTTCTTCTTCTTCTTCAAAGGTAAAATCGAGGCCAGGGGCCGGGTCCATTGAATCATCAAATACAGTGACCGTTAGTTCCGCAAATACATCTGGAGCAAAGCGAACACTAATTTCGTGGTGCCCTTGCTCTCGGATAGGCGATGAAAGGTTAATAGCTTTCCGATCAATATCTACGCCTACTAAATTGCTTATAGATTCAACTATATCAGTCACACTAACACTTCCATAAAGTTGGCCAGCTCCACCGACTTTAACCGGCATCAATAATTGATCTGCCAATGAAGCGGCTACGGACTCCATCTCTAGGTTTAACTGTTGTCTACGATGAAGTTCACGCTCTCTTCGTGCCCCTGACGCTGCTAGTTCTTGGGGAGTGGCCAATACGGCTAATTCTTCCGGCATCAAGTAGTTCCGCGCATATCCACTTTTGACATCTTTAATATCTCCGGCTATGCCCAGGTTTTCTACTTCTTGGATTAAAACAACCTTCATGGTTATTGCTTCCTCCTAAAATTGCTGATCACAGAATAAATGATTATAGAGTTTAAATATATTTTTTTAAAGTGCTTCTTCCCAAGCTCTTCGGAGCCTCTCAAGAGAAACGTCGATTATCCCCTGCCATTCAAGCTTGTCCCCACTTACGACACCCAAAGAAGATACAGGTATTTGTGACTTTAATGCAAGCGATTTAAATTCATTGGTAAGGGTTTGGGAAACTGAAACAACAATCCTACCAGGAGTTTCGGCGAATAGACACGAATCCAATGAGTTTACTTTTGATAGTGGGTCACTAACCGAGGCCCCAATATCACCCACAAGGCAAGATTCAGCGATCGCAACAATAAGGCCTCCTTCAGAAACATCATGAGCTGAATTAATTAAATCTTTATTGCTCGCGTTTCGAATAAATCTCTGGACCTTTTTCTCCAGACTAAAATCTATTTGGGGCGCACCACTTATTTTCCCATGTATCGCAGATAAATAACTGGACCCACCTAAATCCTCTATTTCAGATTTTAGGTTTTCACTCCCTAACAAGAAAATCTGGTCACCTTCTGAAACAAATCCAGATCCGATCCTATGCTTAACATCCTCTAATAGACCAACCATACCTACAGTTGGGGTTGGATAAATAGCACCATCCTGCGATTCATTATATAAACTAACATTCCCGCTTATAACGGGCAGTTCCAATACGCGGCAGGCGTCTGACATCCCTCTTATCGCTTCGGTCAATTGATAGGCGACTTCTGGGCGTTCTGGGTTACCAAAATTTAAACAGTCGGTAATAGCCAATGGAGTCGCCCCAACACATGAAATATTGCGAGCTGCCTCGATTACCGCCAAAGCACCACCAACATATGGATCCAAATAGCACGCTAGCGGATTCACATCTACCGTTAACGCTATTCCTTTTTTGGTGCCTTTTACCCTCATCACAGCAGCATCTCCCGCTCCCGGGGCAATAAGAGTATTATTCCCTACCTGGTGATCATATTGACGATAAACCGATTTCTTACTAGCAATATTGCCATACTCTAGCATCTTCAATAGAGTCTGGTTACGATCTGTTGGCTCATCCAAAGCTTCAAAAGATTCATTCCTTAAATTTATGATTTTGGTATCTTCTTGTCCTTGAACATCATAGGCGGGAGCATTCACCAGTGAACTTATCGGTAATTCACCGACAATAGCTCCGGAGTCTCTAATTATCGCAGTGTCTCCATCAATTACCGTTCCGATCTTCACGCAAGATAGGTCCCATTTCTCAAAAATAGTTTTAGCAGACTCATATTGATCATTATTTACAACGATTAACATTCGTTCCTGAGATTCAGATAGCATGACCTCATAAGGAGTCATCCCTTCCTCTCTTCTTGGAACAAGTGCCACATCGATATCAACCCCCGTACCGGAACTAGCAGCGCTCTCAATCACTGCGCTTGTTAGACCTCCGGCGCCAAGGTCTTGCATACCAATCAAGGCACCTTCACTCGCTATCTCAAGGCATGCTTCTAAGAGAACTTTTTCCAAAAAGGGATTCCCAACCTGTACTGCTGTCTTCCGCTCTTCTGATTCCGCTGTTAAGTCGACGGAGGCAAAGGTTGCACCATGTATGCCATCCCTGCCAGTATCTGCCCCGACAAGTAACAAACTGTTCCCTTCGCCTCCAGTCTGTGCTCTAACAAGTTCATCTTCTCGTGCTATTCCCACGCACATTGCGTTAACCAATGGGTTTCCACCATATGGGCCTTCAAAGGTAACTTGCCCTCCTATATCGGGTATACCTATACAATTCCCATACCCACCAATACCAGCAACCACTCCATCAAAAAGAAAAACATTACGCGGGCTTTCGCTGAGTGGCCCGAAAAATAGAGCGTTAAGCAAAGCGATGGGCCGTGCACCCATACTAAAAATATCTCTAACAATCCCCCCAACGCCCGTAGCGGCTCCTTCATAGGGTTCGATCGCAGATGGATGATTATGAGATTCGACCTTCATAACTACAGCCAATCCGTCTCCAATGGAAATAGCGCCCGCATTCTCTTCACCAGGGCCAATTAAAACTCTTGGGGATGTGTTCGGAAAAGTTCTCAGTAAGTTTTTTGAGTGTTTATATCCACAATGTTCACTCCACATTATCCCAAACATTCCTAACTCAAGCTCATTTGGGGTGCGTTTCAAACTCTCCAAAATTAATTGATATTCATCTTGAGTCAAAGATAGTTCAGCTAGGATCTCTGGGGAAACATCGTTCATTTATTATTCCATAATTGATTTATTTTCATGGCTATTGTAGCAGTTGATACCACTCCATTTATCAATTAAATACCTTCTAAAAAATACTACGCCAGCTCAGCATGAGGCTCATCCCATTCACGAGCAAATTCCATCAACTCTTTAATGCTGTGCCCACCTCTTTCGCTATCAACAAATGGAACCACCATTTTATCGAAGCCATCTCGGCGGTCTTTGTTATTACTATCGATAAAGCTCTCAATCAAGGATTCCCTATTTAAATATTCGTCGTTCTCTCTAATTATCTTTAGTGTGGGATCAATTACCGAAAGAGCTGCTGATTCCAAAACTTCGGATTGTACCCAATACTCTTGCTCAGATATATCTGCTTCTTGAACATTGCCACATCTTGAGCAGGAATATTGAATCCTATCCCAGTCCTTAATATATTCCATTTCACCTACAGAATATTTACACTGCCTGCAGACCGGACCAGCTAACCTAGATGGTTCTCTAGGAGAATCATTGGGACCGAATATCTTCTCTGCCAATTCAATAATAGACTCAGGTTCGTTCAAGGCTGTCCTTAACATATTTACAAATGAAGATTCAGATAATAGCGAGGACGCCCTAATTATTTCTATATCAATTTTATCAAGATCTTGAGTAGCCACGGTAACGTCTTCTAGAAAAATAGACTCCCAATGAGAGGATCTGTTTTCGTGACAGCCCTCAGGATCCAATTGATATTTATAAACTCTTCCATGTGGCTTCAAGTAAAATCGATTCGAGCCTAGAATCTGTATTTCGTCGGTATCCCAATCTGGTACCAAGAAAACATATTTTGCTTTTACAGATCTCCCAGAGGATTTTAGCTCTTGGTCCAAAATCAATGGGAAGATTACAAGGCGGACCCAATCTCCTGTGGCCATTTTCGCCATAGGAAGCACACCCCCGTAAACTACCTGGTTTTTCTCCAGATTGGAGGTAAATGTCTTTACTCCTTCGTAATAGTAATAACTTTGACCCATTCTATATCTACTTTTCTCCTTTTATCCTATTTTCAAGCCGCTCTATATCTTCAGCCCCTAAATTGAAATATTTTGCGTCAGGGTGATGGAAAACCATAGCGCTCACAGAAGCCTCGGGGTCCATCATGAATTCATCGGTCAAATGAACACCTATCTTATCAGTAGGATTCAATAAATCCCAAAGTAATAATTGGTCTTCAAGTCTTGGGCATGCAGGGTATCCAAAAGAGAATCTTTTACCATGATACTGGGCTTTAAATAGTTGCTCTTTAGTGATGTTTTCAGGGTCTGAGATTCCCCACATTCTTCTTATTTGCTGGTGTAACAACTCGGCAAAAGCTTCTGCCGCTTCTAATGCTAATACCTGCAATATATGTGATGCTAAATAGTCACCTTTTTCATTCCATTGCTCTGCTAAATGGCGAACACCAGGCCCAATATTAGTAACAAATAAAGCAGTGTAATCAGTTTTATCTGATAGTGGCGGCAACACATAATCAGATAAACATAAATGGTCTCCTCCTGTTTGCCTTCCAAATTTGAATGTAGAGCTAGCTCCATCGCCTGTAAGCAACCTTACATCATTCCCTGCGGCTTCTGCAGGGAAGAATTTATAAACCGCTTTAGCTTGAATATCATCTCTTTTTAACATTATTTCTTGGATCTCTGATACCTTAGCTGCTAGCTCTAAAGCTTTAGGATCCCCATCGTTTAATCTTTCCGTAAATTTTCCCCTAAACCCCAAGTGCCGAACGTAAAGCATCGTTGGGTTTATATAAGAAAAAATCTTATTCAAATCATAGTCGTCAATAGTGTGTACCTTTAAATCTGGCGGGACGGGGACTTGGCTAAGTACTTTTACAGAAGAACCCTTGTTATCTTCTTCTAACAAGATTGATCTACGGCGCTCAGAATCTCTCTGGTCGCGTTTAGTCAATTCCTCGGCCTCTTTATCTATTTGTACTACTAGTTTTTTTCTCTTCTCTTCATCTTGTATTTCGCCAGCGATGCGAAGCCCTGCCATGGCATCGGGAGCATATGCAACTAAGCCACCATAATTTGGAGCAATTCGAAGACGGGTAAATCTGTTACTTAAAGCGGCTCCACCAACCAATATCGGTGTTTCTATACCGGCTTCATTGAGATCTTTGACGGTCTCTACCATCATTTGAGCTGATTTAACTAAGAGCCCCGATAACCCAATAATATCAGGGTTATTTTCTTTAGATGCTCTTACTAACTCCTGAGGCAACACTTTTATCCCAAGATTGATAACTTTATAGCCATTATTTGAAAGCATTATGTCCACAAGGTTTTTCCCTATATCATGAACATCTCCCTTTACTGTTGCTAAAAGCACACTTCCCCTTATGTTTGTCTCCCCAGATTCCATGAATGGCTCCAAATGGGTGACCGCGGCTTTCATAACCTCAGCGGATTGTAAAACTTCGGCGACTATTAGTTCATTGCCAGCAAAAAGTCTGCCAACTTCGTCCATACCATCCATTAGGGGGCCGTTTATAATCTCCAAGGCCGATGATTTTTTAAGAGCTTCGTCTAAGTCTTCTAAAAGCCCTTCTTTGGTTCCTTCAATAATGCATCCTGATATTCGTTCATCTAAGGTTAGGTTTTTGTTAGCAGATGGGGCGATTTTCACTTTTCGTTCTCTAAAATGATCGGCAAATGCTGCAATCGGGTCATCCCCTTTCCACCAAATCAGATTTTCTGCGAGATTACGTTCTTCGTCCGATATCAAAGCATATCGTTCGGTGCTTTCAGTGTTCACTATTGCTGTATCAAGGCCAGATGAAACGCAATGGTAAAGCATAACAGCGTTAAGTATTTCACGGCCCGCTGAAGGAAGCCCAAAGGATACGTTGGATATCCCTAAAATAGTCTTTGCTAAAGGAAGAGCTTGTTTTATGTTTTTTATAGCTTCAATCGTCTCAATCGCCGAGCCAATATAATTTTTATCTCCTGTTCCGATCGGGAAAACTAAAGGGTCGAAATAAATATCTTCTGGCAAAACTCCATATTTTTCAGTGAGTAGCTTGTAAGAACGACTCGCTATTTCTAGTTTCCGTTCCTTAGTTATTGCCTGAGCTTGGTCTGGATCGTCATCTATACATCCAACGACCAACGCTGCACCGTACCTCTTAGCTAAAGGTACTACTTGTTCAAAACGTTCTTCCCCATTTTCCAAATTGACTGAATTTATCAAGGATTTCCCCGGGATTCGCTTTAGAGCTTCTTCTATAACCTCTGAACTAGTTGAATCAATGACCAACGGGGCTTTGATTTTCTTTGTAAGCGCATCCAAAAAATCGATCATGTCTTGTGTTTCTTCACGATCAGGATCTTGCAAGCATACATCTAGCATATGCGCCCCGCCTCTTAGTTGGTGGCGCCCTATCTCAGAAGCTTCGTCGATTTTCCCTTCTAAAATTAACCTTTTAAACTTCCTGCTACCCAACACATTTGTTCGCTCGCCTATTAGAATTGGTTTGGAATCATCATTAACTACGACAGTTTCTAATCCCGAAAGTTTTGACTCGGACGCAATATTTATCCTTCTTGGTTGGTACTTATTTGCCAACAAGCACATCTCATCAGTATGGTTGGTTCCCGTCCCACAGCATCCACCAACAATATTAACCAACCCTTCTCTAAGAAATGAATCTAGGACTTCAGACATCCTTTTTGGAGTCTCATGATAAACTCCATCCTCGTCTGGTAACCCTGCATTGGGAATTACTGCCACTGGGAATTTCGATATCTCTGCTAAGCTCCTAACGTGGTCCCTCATAAACTCTGGCCCAGTTGCACAATTCAAACCAACCCATGTCAATTTACGGTGAGATATTGAAGTATAAAATGCTTCAATATCTTGCCCTCCTAGAGTAGTGCCCATCGTTTCTATAGTGCACTGAACTGCGATAGGCAAATCGATTGAAGTATCTATCGAAGCTCTATCAATTCCCTCAAGTCCCGCTTTCACATTAAGAGTATCCTGTGAGGTTTCTAATAAAAGTAAATCGACTCCGCCCCTTATGAGCCCCCGTGCTTGAACACGGTAGCTCTCCACTAAGTCGTCCCAAGTCACGCCACCTGTCACTGATATTGCTTTTGTAGTTGGCCCCATTGAACCAATTACAAAGCGTGGCTTATCAACAGTAGAAAACTGTTTGGCTTCTTGAACGGCATTTTGAGCCGCGAGCATGCTTATCTCTTCAGCTCGATCTTCAAGTGAATACTCGGCTAAAACTAAAGGGGTACTTCCAAAGCTGTTTGTCTCAATCATATCAGCCCCGGCTTCAAGAAATTTATGGTGAATATCACGAATAAGTCCTGGGCGAGTTACGTTCAAGAATTCGTTGCATCCTTCATACTGATTACCTCCAAAATCTTCAGAGGAAAGTGACAAATCTTGAATAGTAGTTCCCATTGCCCCATCCAATACCAGGATCCGTTCATCAATCAGATTCGAGAGGGTTTCAGTCCGATTATTCTCTATCATCTACTACCAACTTTAGATATTTAAATTGCATATTTAACGATTTAGAGTAATACCTTTTATTACTGTATTCTATTCTAAATTTACATAAAAACGATTTAGTACTCAATAAATATATATTATTCGTATGATATGGTAAAAACTTAATGGAAGGAAATAGCTAAGTTCATATAGATTTATATCACATTTAGTATATCATCGGGGCGTAGCGCAGTTCGGCAGCGCGCCGCGTTCGGGACGCGGAGGTCCCCAGTTCAAATCTGGGCGCCCCGACCAATAATAGAAATAGGATCGCAGGGAATTATTAGGAGGGGATAATGACAAACTCAACAAATAACACCGTAATCTATGAGAAGAAGGACAACATCGCGTATGTGACCATTAATCGTCCCGAAGCTTTAAACGCATTGAACAGTTCGGTGAATACTGGACTTTATAATGCTTGGATGGAAATAAAAAATGACCCAGAGGTTTTTGTAGCTATAGTTACTGGAGCTGGAGGGAAAGCATTCTCTGCTGGAGCAGATTTAAAGCAAGTTAACGAAAGACAAGAGGAAGGGTTGTCCGCTTTCTCAGAACGAAGCTTGGGGTCCCAATACATTCCAGATTTAAGTGTTTGGAAACCAATAATAGCTGCAATAGACGGTTTTTGTGTAGCCGGAGGATTAGAATTAGCAATGCAGTGCGACATAAGAATCGCTAGCAAAAAATCACAGTTTGGTCTTCCTGAGCCAAGATGGGGCATAATGCCAGCTTATGGATTACATTACCTCACTCGGATGATGCCGTTGGGAGACGCTCTAAAAATAATGCTGACAGGCGAAAGAATTTCTTCGGAAGATGCCCTTCGATCAGGCTTGATACAAGAAGTGGTAGAAGATAGAGAAGAAGTAATGGAAACCTGCTTAAAAATCGCCGAACAGATTAAAACCTGTTCTCCTCTTGCTGTTCAAGCTATAAAGGAAATCGCATACACGGGCACTTATATGTCTCCTGAAAATTCACAGCGGTTCGCTAAGGAATTGTCTGCTAAGGTGTTGGGCAGTGAGGATGCTAAGGAAGGGCCCTTGGCTTTTACGGAGCGACGAACTCCCCAATGGAAAATGAGATAACCTTGTCTATTAATGAAGGATCCGATGCCCCTACTTCCGTATTGGACGGCTATAGCGTTATAGATTTAACTGGCCACCTCTCACAAATGTGTGCAAGGACTTTAGGGGATTTAGGGGCAGATGTGATAAAGGTAGAGCCTTCAGGGGGCGACCCCTCAAGATCGATTGGCCCTTTTGCTGAAGATATTGCTGGCCCTGAACGGAGCTTATCATTTATCAATGCAAATAGGAGTAAGAGAAGTATCGTTTTAGACTTCACATCGTCGGATGAAGATCTTAGTTTCTTGATCGACTTGATTCAGCAAGCCGATATTCTAGTCGAAGATTTTCAGCCAGGGTTTCTGAAAACTTTAGGTTTAGATTATGAAAAACTACACGATCTTAACCCAAATCTAATATATATATCAATTACTCCCTTCGGGCAGTCTGGCCCGAAAGCAAGTTGGTTAGGTGGTGAACTAATAGCAGCAGCCTCCGGAGGAATAATGTATGCGAACGGAGATGATAATGCTGCTCCCTGCATGGCCCCATTCGAGCTCTTATCTCAATTTGCCTCAATTCATGGAGCATTTGGAGCCCTCTTAGCTATTAGGGCAAAATCCATTCTTGCGGGGAATGGTCAACACATAGACGTATCAAGACAAGAGGTTGTTCTGTGGCTTCAAAATAGCTATATATCGAGATACCAATACCTGGATATGATCACTAGAAGGGAAGGTTCCCACACAGCTTTTGGTGCGGTCAATACTTATCACACCGCCGATGCAGGGTATGTAAATATCTCAGTTTATTCAGACGAACATTTTGGAAGACTTGCTCGAAACGTTCTTGACCACCCCATTCTTTCAGATCCTCTTTGGCAACAAAGAGAAGTTCGAACTGAGAATAGAGAAATGATTGATTCTTTCGTTCAAGAATTCGCGATACAGGTTAAGAGGGACGAGCTTGTAGAGAAGGGCCAAAAAGGCGGCATCCCAATAGTTCCTCTACTGAAAATGGAAGAATTTGTTCAGCACCCTCATATACAAGCAAGAGGGTTCATAGTTGAAGAAGATCATCCGGTGATCGGAAAATTTAAAAGACCAGGCCCCCCCGTAATCTACGAAAAGTCAAAATGGAAAGGATCGCGGCCAGCCCCAACCATTGGCCAGCACACTCAAGAAATAAAAGATCAAGTAAAGGAAAAAGTTTTCAATAAAAAAAACTCAGGATCAGATAAAAAGACCTCCCCTATAACATCCTTAGATTCCCCTCTAACAGGTATAAGAGTGATAGACCTAACAAGAGCGCACGCGGGATTTATTGGAGCAATGTATCTAGGATTCTTTGGAGCAGAGGTAATAAAAATAGAATCTGAAGGATTAGAGAACCCAAGAACAATGGGGACTAATTACACTGATATGAACAGAAATAAACTCAGTGTCACCATCGACATCAGGACCACAGAGGGAAAAGAGACTTTCTTCCAATTGGTTAAAAAAAGTGACGTGATTATAGAGCATTTTAGGCCAGGAGTTATGGAGAAACTCGGGATTAGTTACTCCGAAGTAAAAAAATATAAAGAAGATATTATCATGCTATCAATGCCAGGAATGGGATCTTCAGGCCCTATCCATGAATACCGATCTTATGGACAGCAAGTAATGGGCATGACCGGGCTCACTCACCTCTGGGGTGCAGAAAGCAGCCCGCTGGACACAAGGGTGAAAATGCCATTCCCAGATTACGTTGCTGCGATATTGGGCGCCATGTCAGTCGTTGGAGCATTAGAATATCGAGACCGGACGGGTAGTGGTCAGCTTATTGAAATAGCCCAACTGGAAGCGATGGCGCATTTCCTGGGCGTCGGGATAATTGACTATACACATAATAAGCGCCCCCCAAAACCCGTTGGTAACAACTCAAACGAAGCAGCTCCTCACGATGTTTATTCTTGTGTGGGCTACGACTCGTGGTGCGCGATCTCAATACAAAATCAAGAGCAGTGGGAAAATCTAAAAACCGCTATCGGTTCACCCAGCTGGGCAGAGCAAACAGAGTACTCAAACGTAGATAACAGGGTTGCTAATAAAGTGACCTTAGATGAACGGTTAAATGAATGGACAAACCAGTTCACAGCAACAACCGCAGCAAGAATCCTTCAAAAAGCAGGAGTCCCTGCCAGCGCCGTAATGAACGCAGAGGATCTTTACCATGACGTGCATTTACGATCTAGGGCCGAAGGAATTGTTCAAATAGAGCACCCAGAATTCGGCTTTACAGAACATCAAGGCCTGAACGTTCATTTATCAGAAACCCCTGGGACATCCACCAAGCCAGCCCCTGCAATGGGTGAACATAACCAATACGTGTTTGAAGAAGTATTAGGATTTTCAAAAAAAACTACAGCCGAATTAAAAAAGAAAGGGGCTCTTAACTAGCGCTGGTTTGACAGAAAAAATAAAAGAGTTCTTTACTTAAACACACGTTGATAGGGGTATTACAAATTCTTATCTCGAAATATGGGATGGTCTACAGGGTATCGATGTACTCTAAATAACCCATTGTTCAGCTGTCCTGACTGGTTTGGTATAAAATACGGATTAGTATATTCCCATAATATGCTCCCCGATCCATCGCTTTCAAATATTTTACCTTCGGAACCTTGGCATATAAACCAATTGCCATTTGGAAGTCTTTCTACTGATCCTGCATAAGGCGCGTTAAATGGTCGGGTTTTTGGCCCAGAGTATTCCCAAATCACCTTACGAGTCAAAATATCGACAATCATCACCCTGGCACCTTGATTCTTATGTGTAGCATTATCAAGAACCAAAATCTTTGTTTCATCCAATAAAGTGGCATCGTGTTGATGCTCCAAAACATCGCTTCCCCATTCCCAAATTATATCTCCAGTCACCTTATCTATAATGATGAGGGTATTAGTGTTTCTGAGACTCACTAATATGTTGTTATCTGGCATTACAAATACCGAATTTGCATG
>JAPYRO010000012.1:11296-15176 GCA_029941095.1 Dehalococcoidia bacterium | reverse complement strand
GTTGTCCGTTACGCCTTTTTATGAAATTCGTAACGCCATTACTAACACCTACTCCCGGCCTAACCGCTGCGACCTGATAAGCCATATCATCTAAATTAGTAGGTTTTAACCTAGGTGATGTCTGCATTTGTGCAGCTGATTCAATTTGGAAAACTCCAACCGTATCAGCTTCTCTAATTGAGTTATATACTTTTCCATCTTCAAAATTTATACGTGAAATATCAATGGGTTTTTTACCACTTACGGCTATACTTTCTAAAATATCATGCATCTGCGACAAAGTGCCTAAAGCTAGAAAATCAATTTTCACCATGCGCGCCTGCTCAATAGAATCCTTATCCCATTGCATTATGTATCTATCTTTAACGGCTCCTGGTACAACTGGAACCATATCAATAATAGGTGTTGAAGAAATAACCATGCCTCCTGAATGTTGTTGCAAAAATTTAGGAAATCCAATCAGCTCTACAGCTAATTCAAAGAAATTTAACCAAGGCTTTTGGGTATATCGCTTATGCATATCAAGGTCAATCTCATTTAGAGAATCAGCTTCACTTACTTTATTCATAAATTTTTTTACTTCTTCAGAATTTATATTTAGCACTTTACCAATATCACCAAACGAGGATTTAGTTTTATATGTACTTATTGCACCTGTTAGAGCGGCATACTGCCATCCATATTTTGAATGTACTCTCTTAATCAACTCTTCTCTAATATCCCTAGGGAAATCTAAATCTATATCTGGAACATTGTTCGAATCTTCTGGCAAAAATCGATCTAGGCCCAAATCATAATTCAAAGGGTCAATATGACTTAATCCAATCAAATACCCAACAAGCATTGCAACTGACGAACCTCTACCACGTCCTGGTGAATTATTTATGATCAATAAACTAGGGTTATCATTATTCAATTCAACTACAATCTCACGCGATATTTGTATGATGTCATAATAAATTAGAAAAAATCCTGATAATTTATGTTTTTTAATACGTCGTAACTCTTCATCTAATCTACTTCTCACTCTAGTTGATATATAGCCATATTTATCTTTAGCAGCTTTCTCGCATATACGCCTCAGATACTGATTTACACTAGCTCCATCCGGTGTCCTATATTCAGGAAATTTATATATCACCTCTTTCTCAAGGTTAAAATCACACCTTTCAGCAATTTTTAACGTATTTTCTAAAGATTCTGGAGATGAAGCAAACAAAATTTCCATTTCTTCTGTAGATTTCAGATAAAATTGATCGTTAGATCTATGGTATTTATGACTATTATCGAGAGTTAAATTATTTTTTATTGAAACCAAAGTATCATTCAGTTTATATCGACTTTGTACGTGATAATGAACATTATTTGTAGCTACTGTAGGGATATTATTTCTCTTACTAATATCGAGTAATAAATTATTACGAGCTGTATCACCATGAATGAAATTCTGTTGCATTTCTAAATATAAATTCTCAGTTCCAAAAATATCAGAATATTCTTTGAGTGTTTTTTCTGCTTTATCAAAAGAGCCAGTACTTAATAATTGAGGTATATATCCCTTCGAACAACCGGTCAGAGCTATTAGACCTTCAGGGTATTTTTTTAATAATTCCATGTCTACTTGAGGTTTTTTACGTTCCCCGTTTATATGGGCATAGGAAATTATTCTCGAAAGATTAGAATATCCTTTCTTATTTTTTGCAAGTAGTGTGAGATGATATCCATCCTCTAATGTAATCTCAGACCCTATTATGGGCTGTATACCTATATAGTTTGCGGCTCTAGTGAATTCCATAGAGGCAACCAAATTATCATGGTCTGTTAATGCAAGCGAGGTATAACCTAATTCTTTTGCTCGTTCCAACAACTCATATGGAAATGAAGCACCTTCTTGAAAAGAATAATTAGAATGACAATGGAGTTCTACATAACCCATAGTTCAATACCAATTAATCTTATACCAAATATTTGTTACTAAATCTTTATATATAACAAAAATATCTTGGCCCACAGTAGTCACTCTATAATAAGATCTATATATAGGGTTATCAGTCCACCATCGATCTTTTACTAACCAATAATCTTCTATGTTAGAAATTTTATATTTGATCCCTTCATACTCTAGAAGTAAAGGTGCTTTATCTTCTCTTTCCTGTACTAAAATAAAACGAGGCGTATTTATTTGTCGTACTCGACTAGAAGATACCTCTCCTCTGGATGTTTCGAACATTTATCTACCTCCTTTATCTTATATATGGGAACCTTATTACCTGACATAACGGTCAACTGGTTTATAGATTCATTTAAATTGGCTCTATTTTTAAGGTTTTCAAATAAATTATTTTGTACGGCGAATTCCCCTGTAATTCCTTTAAATTCAACACTTAACGACTCAACAGGGCCAGTAAATTTCATGCGGTTCAAAACCATTTTGGTAATAACAAATATTTTTTCATAATCACCTAATGCACGACGGAATGGCACATCGACTACGTAAGGAGAGTCTCCATATACATGGGCTTTCAGTTTAGCTGATCTAACAAATTTACCTTTTAATCTGTTATCCACATAAGCGAGTTTAATCACTTGATATAAAGCTAATTGAAGCATTTTAAAATCGTTGCTTGGGGAATCAAAATTAATAGTTTTTTCAATTATTAAAGGATGTGTTACAGGTGTAAGTGTATTAGTATCTATTCCTCTTGATAAAGACCATATGATTCGTCCAGTATTACCAAATT
This sequence comes from Dehalococcoidia bacterium, assembly GCA_029941095.1. GTDB lineage: Bacteria > Chloroflexota > Dehalococcoidia > UBA6926 > UBA6926 > UBA6926. Next base: position 12,435 of record JAPYRO010000012.1, on the reverse strand, counting down.
GTGCCTCCATTGGTGCAAGATTTTGTGCTGCTATATCGCCTAAAAAAGACATACCAAAAGACAATAGTTTTTGTTTGATATCTAAACTAATAGGTAAAACATCTATCGATATTGGAGATAAAAAGTCTGGCAAGTTTGATGTGATTTTACAAAAACTATTGTCTGAAGCATATAAAGCAGCTACAAAAGAAGGGAATTTTCCATTTGCTACACCCCAGTTAATATTCAGTTTTTTTAAAACAATTGAATCCAGATGGTCCTTATATTCCTCAATATTTAATTTCATATATGCGCACCCAAATCCTCCATTTTCTACAACTAATGCATACTCAGCTAAAATACCAATGGTTTTATTCCATTGTTCTTCATAGTATGAATATTCAGGTTCAACCAGAATTGAATTAGATGATAAAGCTAATGCATCATTCAAAGAAAGCCCGTACGAAATTCCGTGAGATGCTGCTTCTGGTGAAAAATCCAGTACGCCAGAAAAACGATCTGCTATGATCACGGATTTACCATTTATCTGAGGATCACGAATTTCGTGTAGTTGAAAAAAATAGTTTGGTACCAACATGCAAGTTATTTCCATTTTTAAATCTCCAGAAATAAAGATTAATAGAACATCAGTTCTTTCTCAAGCGGCAATGGCACAAGCCTAGCGTTATAAATTTATAAACTAACAAATAGATGGGAGTTTTTTATTGTGTTGAAAATATTTACCTGTAATTCTTGGCTACACGATAAAAAAAGGGTAAAATAGCGTCTGCTGAGCGGGAGTAACTCAGTGGTAGAGTCCCTGCCTTCCAAGCAGGTTGTCGCGAGTTCGAATCTCGTCTCCCGCTCCAAACTATATTGAGTAAACGGAAAAATATGCTATTTATGAAAAGTTCAAGGTCTTGGTTAGCCTCTTGTTTATTTTTATTAATATTATCGTTATCGTGTTCTAATAATTCTCAAGAAGCCATATCACCAACTGATCAGACAAGAATGAATCCATCTCCAACAGGCATGCAGCAGGAGCATCCTCCAACTAACCAATCAGGTGCGCAGCAGGAGCATCCTCCAACTAACCAATCAGGTGTGCAGCAGGAGCATCCTCCAACTAACCAATCAGGTGCGCGGCAGGAGCATCCTCC
>JAPYRO010000012.1:0-11196 GCA_029941095.1 Dehalococcoidia bacterium | reverse complement strand
CCAACTAACCAGCCAGGCATGCAGCAGGAGCATCCTCCAACTAACCAATCAGGTGAACAAGAGAGGATAAGTTCCAGCCCCATGGGAGCATATTCTTTAAAAGTAACTAAACAATCGACAGATTATTCTTTGGCAATTCCTTCATCTAAAGATTCCTTTAGCACTAATCAAGATGCATCATTATTATTATCAGGGTATGGATTTAATAAATCAGGCGGAGGGAATCTTTTAAATCACCCGGTATCGATTGCATCAGATGGGAAACGTCTAGCAGTAACAGATAGAAACAATAATCGTATATTAATCTGGGAATCTATCCCAAGCAGCAATACTTTGCCTGATTTAGTTATAGGGCAAGATAATTTTGATACTCATATGGAAGGGAATAGCCTTGCACAACTTGATTTTCCAGGACAAGTAAGTATATCTCCGCAGGGTAAAATGTTAGTAGCAGATTCAAATAATAATCGTATATTAGTATGGTCTGAATTCCCTACTCAATCTGGCCAGCCAGCAGATTTTGAAATTAATATCGATTCTTTAATAGGTACTCAAGAAGCTTGGCCTTGGGGAGTATGGACTAATGGAACAAAAGTCGCCGTTTCCGTAACAGGTGGTGGCGATAATGGTAGCAAAATTATTATATGGAATTCCTTTCCAAATTCAGGGTTAATTCAACCGGAATTAAGTATAAAACATGCAAGTGTAGGTACACCAAGAATGATTGTCTCCAATGGCGAATATATTTTAACAGGTGATGAAAACGGAAAAACCGAATGTAGAGATGGCTCCAATAGCCATATATGGGCGAGTTGGCCCACAAAAACGAACCAAACTCCAGATGCATGTCTCAATGGTTGGGTTGGAGGAACAATAGTAAATCAGTCTTTAATAACCATAGCTCAGGGTGGAGAGAGCCTTAAGTGGTGGAATAAATTACCTAAAACTACTGAGGAAGCCAAAGGTTTCATTCCTGTTCTACCAGGAGTTGGGCATACTTGGTTAGGAGGAGATGGTAACGACGCAGTTTATGTTGATGGAAAACTTTTCATAGTTGAATACAATGGAGGAAGAGTATCTGTTTTTAATCAACTTCCTACAGGTCCAGATATAAAACCTGACTGGGCGCTAGGAACAAGCGATCCATCAATTAATCCATACTACGAGAACTGGATTATTCAAAATGGCGTACCTGCATCAAATGGTAAAAGGTTATTTATAGCCTCTGATTTTGATCGATCCCTTTCAGTATGGAATCAAATACCGGGAGAATCCGGAGCAACACCTGACTTATTTTATCGTAGATTTGAAAATGCTCCATGGGATATATCAGTATATGAGAATATAGTGCTTTTGGCAGGGCAAAAAGGAATATATGGCTGGAAGAATTTTGATGGGACAGGAGAATTACCAGAGATAATAATTGATGGTGCTATCGGTTCTGTCGCTCTTCAAGATTTACGAGGCATCGCGTACAACGGAAAATATTTCGCATTAGCAAGTGAAAGCGCTAAAAAAGTTTGGATATGGGAAGGGATTCCAGATAAGAATGATGATCCAATTCATACCGTAGATGTGCCTGGAGGTCCAGGACGTTTAGATGCAAATAATGAGTGGTTAGTAATTTCTGGTTATCCTGCAGACAGGTTTAATGTGAAGGCAATAAAGTTTACAGATCTTGCTACAGGAAAATTACAAAGTATACCCAGACACAATTCTTTCCCTCAAAGTGCGGTCTTTACAGATATTGGCTTTTTCATAAGCCAACAGGGTGACAATCAAGTATTAGGATGGGATTCTATAGAATCAGCGCTATCAGGAGTTGCCCCCAAAAATACTATAGGTAATGGAAAAGGAACAAAAGCAGCTAACTCTGTAAAAATGGCTAACGCTGTAGGCTGGGATGGAACCCATTTATGGATAGGCGAGTTCAAATTTTCTACGCGGATTCTTGGATTTAAACCTACAGGATAATAAATGGCCTGCCTGAAGTTCCCCAAAAATTCATACGTTTGAGACATCTACCTTTTTAACCATAACTCCATATACATGCCATAAAAGTAGTGCTCCCGCACCTCTATATGGTCGCCAGTTTTCACCAAGCGATTCCATTTCTTCGCGATTAGGCCGATCACCCAAAGATTTTATAATTTTCATCCCTCCTTGCAAGGCAACATCATTTGCAGGCCATGCATCCATATCACCAAGTGCAAATAATCTATAATTATCAGCTGTCCATGCCCCAACGCCACGTATAGAAATTAAACGTTCCTTCACTTCTTCTCCATGGAGGTTATTTAAAGATTTAAGATCAAGATTTCCAGAAACAATTTCGTTAGCAATTCCAATAATATATTCAGCCTTACGGCGTGATAAACCAGCTATCATCATATCCTCTGGTTCTAATTCAGATATAACTTTGCTGTCTTTAATATCTATATCCACAAGTCGCTTCCAAATGCTGGTAGCAGCTGAGGTTGAAATTTGCTGCCCAACAATAATATGAGCCAATGTGCCAAAATCTGCCGGTCGCGAACGGTCGGGTGGATAACCCCAATTTTCTATAGCGATTTTTATATCGTTATCCATATCACTCAATAGTTTTAGCGCAACTTTTGGGTTCAATATTTTTTCATTCATTGTTGTACCATCATCAATCATAAATGCGGTTCGCTCTTGAATAATAATCTCTCTCTTATGGTCGAATAGATTAAAGATAGTATAAATAAGAATGATGAGAAAAGGACTACCGCTGGGCCAGATGAAATATCTAAATAAAAACTTATATACAAACCAGTTAATCCACAAAAAGCGCCAGTTGATACTGAAATCACCATCATTTTATTAAAATCATTTGTAAGCATACGAGCAATAACCGGGGGGATTACAATTGTGGCAGCAATCATAGTAACTCCTAGGATTTGCAAAGAAACAACGACGGTAGCCGCCAATATCAGTGAAAATATAGCATCTAATAACCCAGTATGAACTCCGTAATACTCAGAGTTTTCTGGATCAAATGTAGTAAATAATAAATATTTATACGCGACTACAACTATTATTGAAACCAAACTCACAACAAAAACAACCGAGTATAGTTCCAGTTCATTTATACCCAATATATTTCCAAAGAGAGCTGCATCAAAGCTCCTTGTAAATCCCTTGAACCGGCTTATTAACGCCACACCTAAAGCAAAACTTGCAGTCGTGATTATACCAATTGATGAGTCAGTGCTTATATTCTTCTTTCTTGAAGTAAAAGTGATAAGCATAGCTGATAAAAATCCCCAAATGCTCGCACCTATAAAGAAATTAATAGATATTATATAACTTACTACAGCTCCTCCAAATATCGAGTGGGCAAGCCCGTGGCCTATGTAAGCCATCCTCCTTAAAACCACGTAGACACCGATAAGTCCGCACAAACCTCCTACAAGAGTTCCAGCTATGATCGCTCGGACGAAAAATTCATATTCAAAAGGTAAAAACATACTTTATAATTACCGATCTATTTTATGTTGTTATTAAAAACATGTGGCGACTCAGCAACTATTGGCAATCCTTTATAACGGGTCACATGAATAGGTGCTCCATACGTTTCTGTTAATATATCAACCGTAAATATATCTTTTGGTGCCCCGTCAGCAATAATATTTCTGTTAAGGCAAACAACTCTAGGCAAGTGCGCTGCAACAGCATTAATTTCATGGGTAGCCATAATAATAGTTACATCTCGATGATTAAGTTCGTGCAGAATGTGCATAACTTCATCTCTAGTTTTTATATCAATTCCAGTTGTTGGTTCATCAAGTAACAAAAGGTGTGGATTATTTATCAACGATCGTGATAATAAAACTCTCTGTTTTTGACCACCAGAAAGTTCATTCACGTGCCTAGACCGAACATCCACAATACCCATTTTTTCCATAATTTCAAAAGCTGCATCTTTAGCAGTTTTCGAGAACCAGGGATACAGTTTATTTTTTGAAATAGTTCCCATTAATACGACTTGTTCAACAGATATAGGGAAATTCCAATTTATGCTAGACATCTGAGGCATGTATCCTACATTCGGTCTCTGAACATCTGCAGATTTACCATTCATAACGACTTCACCATTAGAAACATTAGTCAGCCCCATAATTGTTCTTAGTAGAGTAGTTTTGCCAGAACCACTGGGTCCCAATAGTGCAATAAAATCACCACGGTTTATGAGTAAATCAATATTTTCCAACACAATATTACCGCTAATAGTACTAGTAACATCAATGAATTTAAGGATAGGTTCATCCTGGGAATACTTATGGGGTGTTTCGTGTAACATTAGGGATATATCACCTGACTTTTACCTTCAAAAATTTCACTCACATCCACATATTGTAAACCTTCAGCGTTACCACCTAAAGCTACAACAATAGTTCGGGTATTTTCTACCATTAAACCCATGTATGAGTGTGCCAAGTCACCATGCTTACCAGGTAAGTCATCATCTCTTAAGCTATCCACAAAAGAAACATCAGCTTCATCAGCTATTTGCTCCATAATTGGGCTTGGAAAAATATTAGATCCAAATATAGCAGGTACCATTTCCAAACGAACCTGATCTATCAAACGAGCAACCTCTCTAGCCGAGGGCTCATTAAAATCGGAAGGCTGCACAGCTGCTATAATTCTAAGATCATATCGTTTTGCAAAATAGGGAAAAGAATCATGATAAGTTAGCAGCTTTCTGCTAGCTTCAGGTATGCTACCAACGGCAACCTTAATACGAGAATCTAAATCGAAAATCCGTCTTTCAAAGGTATCGTAATTCGTTCTGTAGTAGGGTTCTCCAAGAGGATCTATTTTAGAAAGTTCAAGAGATATTATAGACGCATATTCCAAGGCAAGAATAGGATCTGTCCAAAGATGTGGGTTAGGAATTCCTTCCTCTTTTGGAAAAGAAAAATCATAAATCCACTTAGATTTTTCAAGCGTCGTATTACCTAATAAGACAATTTTAGAAATTTCTTGTTTATTCTTCAAAGCCATCTCAAGAGCTGGTTCCTCAAGATACAACCCATTCATAAACATAATATCAGCTTTAGAAAAAGCAATTGCCGTTGATGGTGCGGGGTCAAACGTATGAGAATTAACTCCTTCTGGAATAATCCCCGTTAACGCTACTCGCTCTCCACCGATTCCTTCCACTATGCTTGTAATTGGAGAAACAGTAGTTACTACTCTTATTTTGACTGAACCATCATCCAATAATGTTTGATCATTTGTGGGTACAACTTCGCAGCTCCAAAGACAAAAGACCGCGCATATAAATCCAACAATCTGGATCCTATTAGTATATTTAAATATTAATTTGAGCAAAGAAGCACGCGAATTTACTCCTCACGCGGTTTGGATCGTGGGCCAAATGGTTCTGGCTGAAAAGGTCCATCACGGGTTTGCAAAAAACCTCTCATACCACCGGTTTCTTGCGCATCATTTAAGTATTTTCTAAAATCTTCCCGCTGAGAAGTTTGTGCCAAAGCTCCCAATTCTGTATTCAGAGTTAACGCGTTTCTTAATCCCATCATTTCTAATCCCATAGTTGCCACATGAAGATTAATTTTTACAGTCTCAGGTGAAACCAAAGCTATCCTCTCTACAATACCAAAACAATGGTCGATCAATTCTTCATCGGGGATTACATTATTAACAAGACCAATCCGTAAAGCTTCTTGCGCATCTATATGGTCCCCTGTTAGTCCATATCTTAGCGCATGTTTGTATCCAGCATTAAGTGTCCAGAAGAAACTTGTATTCGAAATCATCCGGATTTCAGGCTGCGAAAACACAGCTTTATCTGACGCGTAGGTCATGTGGCAAGTTAGTGCATACCATGAACCGCCACCCATGCACCAACCATTAACAGCAGCAATAACAGGTTTAGTTAATTCCCAAATCTGTAAAAGTCTTTTGTTTTCGTCTGATCCTCTGGTACGCCAATCATCCAAAAATTCAGCCGCGCTCGTACCTTCAGGCAGACCGTAAGGCCATACCGTTGGTTTAGGATCGCCACCAATATCATACCCAGAAGAAAAAGCTCGGCCCGCCCCAGTTATTACAATAGCCCTTATTTCAGGGTCGGCTTCAGCCTCAGTAAGTGCGCTAGCCAAATCATGCTCAAGTTCCCGGCTTATAGCATTCAAAGTTTCCGGCCGGTTTAAAGTTATCAGGACTCCACCACGTTGTTTTTCATAGAGAACTGTCTCAAATTCGGGCATCTTATTAACCTTCCTTATCTTTACTATATTTAATCGACTTTATGATATCTTCTGTAGATTGTGTTTTCCCAATTATTAAATCTACAATCCTCATCGCAGGCTCTTGTAAGCTTCTATCCCATGATAATGTCGAATCAGAGGCCACTATAACATCAAAGTCCCTCACATTCGCATCAAACGCGGTATGTAAGACACAAGCGTATGTAATCGTCCCCACTAAAATAACGGTTGTTATACCTCGTCTCCTAAGAGCGACCTCCAAATCAGTACCATAAAACGCGGAAAAACTTCTCTTTTGAACAATATATTCTCCACTCAAAGGTTTCAATTCATCATGGATCTCTGAGCCCCAACTTCCAGGCTCCAGAGAAGCTCCTCCAGGAGCAGCAGATACTGCTTCAAAGGTAGCAGGGACTATCTCGTGAATCGCACTTACGGCATCCGGTACAGAATCTCTTATTATCTGTGTGTGAGCAATAAAAAATCCGGCTTGCCTAGCTGCTTCTAGTACGGGTTTTATTTTTGGTATTCCGTCAGTTACAAGCTGAGGATTTAGACCAAGCGGGGATATTAGATCTGAATTACGACCATAAAAACCATCCTGATGGCAAAAATCGTTTTGCATATCAATAATTATCAACGCAGAATTACCAGAATTTAAGTTATAAACCATAATTGCCTATCAACTTATACAATTCCTAAAAGGTCGGCCGATTTAAATATCCCCAATCGGTATTAATCTTTCTTTGCTGAACGTGGACCAAAAGGTTCTGGTTGAAAAGGGCCGTCACGCTGTTGCAAAAATCCCCTCATCCCACCTTGCTCTCTGGCCTCTTCTAGCGGTCGAAGAACATCTTCTCGCCTAGAAGAATGAACCAAAGCAGAAAGTTCTCCATTTAGTACCATTGCATTCCTAAAGCCCATCATTTCCAAGCCCATAGTAGCAATATGTAAATTAATTTTTACTGTTTCTGGAGATACCAAAGCTATTCTTTCAACAATACTGAAACAATGATCAATCAATTCATCCTGAGGAACAACTTGATTAATAATTCCTATTCTCAAAGCTTCCTCAGCGTCTATATGGTCACCAGTCAAGCTATATCTTAATGCATTCTTATAGCCTGCATTCAACGTCCAAATAAAACTTGTGTTTGAAATCATTCGAACCTCGGGTTGAGAAAATACTGCGTTCTCAGATGCATATGTCATGTGAGAGAACAACGCATACCAAGATCCGCCACCCATGCACCATCCGTTTACAGCGGCAATAACTGGCTTATTTAGTTCCCACAGATGCATCCATTTATCTGGACGATCTTGCGTGCGCCATCTGTCTAATAATTCAGCGACACTACTTCCTTCAGGAATTCCATAAGGCCAAACATTAGGAGCTCGGTCACCCGCTATATCAAATCCTGCTGAAAATGCTCTGCCAGCTCCAGTCAGTACGATCGCTCGAATTTCTGGATCATTCTCTGCCTCAGTAAAAGCAGAATGCAATTCCTCAACAAGATCGGGGCTCAATGCATTTAGAGCTTCAGGTCTGTTAAGCGTAATTAACACACCCCCACGTTGTTTTTCGTATAATATATTTTCGTAATCTGACATATTATTCCTCCTCTATAATCCTATTATTTTTATCTTTTCTTAGATCTTGGGCCAAAAGGTTCTGGTTGAAAGGGACCATCACGAACTGTTAAGAACCCTTTCATTCCTTGTTCTGTAAGCGCATCAAACATTTCTTTTCTATATGGTTCGCTGGACGAAGAATGCGCCGCTGCGGATAATTCACCATTCAGTTTAAGAGCATTAGCAAGCCCCATCATTTCAAGTCCCATAGTGGCAACATGTAAATTGATTTTTACAGTTTCTGGCGATACTAGTGCAATTCTTTCAACCAATTGAAAGCATTCCTCCAGCAGATCATCATGAGGAACAATTTTATTTATTATGCCGATTCGAAGTGCTTCATCCGCATCAATATGGTCACCCGTTAGACTATATCTTAGTGCGTTCTTATATCCTGCATTTAATACCCAGAAGAAACTAGTGTTTGATATGTGCCTCACTTCAGGTTGTCCGAATACTGCTTTATCAGATGCGTACGTCATATGAGTTGCAACTGCATACCAAGATGCTCCTCCCATCGCCCATCCATTTATAGCACCAATAACAGGCTTGGTTAGTTCCCACATATGTAACAGTTTATTTATCCCTGCATTATCATTGGTACGCCATAAATCAAGTACTTCAGCCACGCTTTGGCCTGGAGCTACCCCGTAAGGCCACACGAAATCACGCATAGGGGCATCGGGGACACCCATATCATATCCGGCAGAAAACGCACGACCAGCTCCGGTCAAAACAATAGCCCGAACCTCTGGGTCAGCTTCTGCTTCATCTAAAGCCAAATGAAGTTCATTTTCTAATTGAGGGGTAATCGCATTCAAAGCCTCAGGTCTGTTAAGAGTGATCAACACTCCCTTACGTTGTTTCTCGTATAAAATATTTTCGTAGTTCCCCATCGATAAACTCCTCCATTTTTATTAACTCGCTGCACGCAAACAATTATACTACTCCGCAAATTCAGTAAGATAAAGCCTCAACTGCCGTTAACACTTCTTCTGCATGGGTCGCTGTTTTAACACGTCGCCATATTTTTTCAACTATCCCATCCTTATTAATCAAAAAAGTTTGTCGTAAAACTCCCTCAAAAACGCGACCATACATTTTCTTTTCACCGTATGCTCCAAATTTTTTAGCTATCTCAGCTTCTGGGTCAGTTAAAAGAGGAAATGGTAAAGAGTATTTATTGGTAAATTTATTGTGCGATTCAATACTATCTCGACTCACACCTAAAACTATGACTCCTTTTTCAGTTAGCGCATCATAATTATCTCTAAAACCACATGCCTCTTTAGTACACCCTGGTGTATCATCTTTAGGGTAAAAATATAAAACTACTGTGGAGCCTCTTAAGTCCGAGCTTATAACATTGGAGCCATCAGTCGAGGGTAAAGAAAATTCAGGAGAATCATCACCTATGTTTATATCAGTCATTTATTAACCCCCTCGTCAATAACTGCACCAATGTGACACTCAAAAATATGAGACACCCAATAATAACCTACTTTTATGAAAAAGGTTACTGAAATGTTACTAATTACCGGTGGATCAGGGTTTATAGGTAAATACTTATCCGCACACATAGTTCTTAATACGGATGAGAAAATTCGAATTTTCTCCAGTGATCCCAACAAGTTCTTTTTCGCCCTAGAAGAGATACTACTATCTTCTTTAGATCATATTAAAACTCAAGGTTCTTCTGGGTTCTATTCTCAAAAACAGGTAGATTTAGCAAAAACTCGCTACGCGAATCGTGAGTCGATAATCGCGCGCAACATTGAAATCCACAAAGGCGATATAACTAGTGGGCACGATGTGGCCCAAGCATTAGATGAAGTAGATAAGGTAATACACGCTGCAGGAATACTAAATGCAAGAAAGAGCCACACTGTGGAACGTGTAAATTACTCTGGTACCAAAAATTTGGTGGAAATGATGGCCAAAAATCACATAGGTCCGCTAATTAACATAGGTATATTAGGGACATCCCCGAATTCTACGTTTTCTTTTCATCATTCTAAATGGAGAGCCGAGCAAGAAATCATCAAAAGCGGAATCGAATTTAAACTTTTTAAAACTTCATTAGTGCTAGGTAAAGAAGATAATTTTACAAATAGAATGAAACGAGCAATCGATTTCCCAATACCAATTCTCCCGGTACCTGAAAAAAAAGATACCTTTTTTCAACCAATATTAGTTCATGACCTAGCTACAGCAGTATTATCTTGTTTAAAAGGCGAATCTAGTAAACATAGTGTATATAAAATAGGAGGACCTGAATATTTTTCACTTACACAAATCGTGGATATTTACCTTGATTTAATGGGAAAACATAGGTTGGTATTGCCTATATCACCAAAATTTTTGACTACACCTGCGAAGGTTCTGGAACGTATTATGTCTGAACCGTTTGTTACAAGCACAGAACTTCAAGGATTATCTCAAAACAATATTGGAGAGTTAGATTCAATCTACCAATATTTTGGGTTCACCCCATTATCTATTAAAAATAATTTAATTCTTTAAGGAACATCCCTTGCGCTCGCCAGCCCCTCTATAAATTCTTCCACCGGAAACGCTGGCATAGTTGTTATTTGGATTGTGCCTCTTGAGCCTAATTCTAACGAAACTCTGGATATGGTTTCATTATCTGGCGCCTCCACAATATTTACAAAATCATATGCCCCAAGCACGGCGTATTGAGCGATAACTTTAGCCCCCCAAGTTTCAATTTCTCGGCTAACTTCTTGGATTCTCTCTGGTCTATTTTTTACAGTTTTTCGACCTTCATCAGTTAACGTACTAAGTAACACATAGGTTGCCATTAAATTCCCTCCTAGAATAATTATTTTGATAAACCAAACAATATATTATGTTCATATACTTGAGCTACTAATATACCAAATTTATCCACTGTTTTGTCAGAGATAGAATATATAACTATCAAACTGAATAATCAACGATGATACAATAACGCTGTCGGGGTGCATTGATCCTTCTATATAGGAACTAAAGAGAGAGCTATGCCTGAGAGCAAATATATCGACGTACAAGATATAACAATACATTACTTGGAATGGGGTAACCCTAAATCTCCCGATTTGATCATGGTTCATGGGTGGACCAATCTTTCTCAATCTTGGGCTGAGATTGCAGCTGCACTAGAGAACGACTACCACATAATAGCGCCAGATAATCGTGGCCACGGCAAGTCAGACAAACCTGGCACGGGATACCGTCTTCAAGATTTTGTGCAAGACACTAAAGAACTTATTGAAACATTAGATTTAATAAGGCCCACATATAT
>JAPYRO010000011.1 GCA_029941095.1 Dehalococcoidia bacterium | reverse complement strand
ACAAGGGAGACAGACCTGTTAAAACCCGGGACGCTGGTTGATCGAGTACATGCGATACTCCTAGGTGGCGGCAGCGCTTTTGGATTGGCTGCTGCAGATGGGATAATGAAATACTTAGAGGAAAATGGAGTAGGATTTCAAACACGATCAGGCCCCGTTCCCATAGTTCCGGGAGCTATTCTATTTGATTTGGGTATTGGTGACTCTACAGCACGGCCAACAGCGGAAAATGGCTACCAAGCTGCATATTCTGCATCAGATATCGAGGTCGGACAGGGAAGTATAGGAGCAGGGACAGGGGCAACCGTTTCAAAATTTGGTGGTATGGAGAATGCAATCAAGGGCGGTCTGGGCTCAATGGCAACACAAATCAACGACGGATTTTCTATCGGTGCTCTGGTGGTTGTCAATAGTTCAGGAGACGTAACAAATCCAGAAAATGGAAAAATTATTGCGGGAAGCCGTGATACCCAAGGTACATTTAAGAGCTCCTTAGAATTGCTACGAGCGTCCAAGCTCCCGGGCCTTCTAAAAGAAAATTCGAACACAACAATAGGAATCATAGCTACTGATGCACCACTTAGCGTAGAGCAGGCAAATAGGTTGGCTATTATGGCACACAGTGGGATCGCAAGAACCATCGTTCCATCTTATGGAATGGGAGACGGTGATACTCTATTTGTAGTATCAACAGCATCAAACGAACTTACGGTAGAAAAGGCTAACATTGATCTTACTAAACTAGGTGCTCTCGCTGCTTGGTCTGTCGAACAATCTATCATTAACGCGATAAATTCTGCCACAGGTTTAGCGGGAATTCCGTCGGCACATGAGTACCTAACAAATTAGAAAGACAACATATTATGCCAAGGAAAAAATACTGGGAAACGGCGCGTATTTCGTTTTTAGGAGCAGGTTCAGTAGCAACTGCTCTAGCATTATCTATGCAAAAGAAGAATTATAATATTATAGGAATTAGTAGTAAATCAGGAGAAACAGCCAAAAATCTTGCGAGCAAAGTCCGAACTAAATTTTACGCAAACCCGAAAGATTTAATTGCTGAATCCGATATAACATTTGTAGCTGTTCCAGACGATGTATTACAACAATTGATACAAACATACCATTGGAAAGATGGCCACATCATCGTTCATACATCTGGGGCCATGGTACCCTCTTTAAATGAGTCTACTAGCTCGTTAATCGTGGGTAATTTCCATCCATTACAAACTTTTATCAAAGGAAGTACCCTACCAGAAGGCACTTCTTTTGCCATAGAAGCTAATGATACCCAGCTCCTCAAATCTTTAACCGAGCTCGCTCAAGATCTTGATGGGACAGCTATCAAGATCTCTAACGAATTGAGGCCAATGTATCATCTGTCGGCGGTACTAGCTTCCAATTATTTGGTCACTCTATTAGCGTTATCGTCACAGATGTGGGAATCTTTTGGATATAAATCGAACGAAGGTTTAGATGCGCTGTTGCCTTTAGTACGCCAGACCATCCATAATATAGACGTGCATGGGGTTAATAATGCACTTACAGGCCCTATAAGTAGAGGGGATATAGGAACAATATCGAAACACCTAGAGACATTACGTCAAAAAGCAGATAGTATATTGCCTCTGTACTGTGAATTCGCAAAGCATACAGTGGGTGTAGCAAAAGAGAATGGAAGTATAAGCGAAGAAACTGCAGAGCAGATTATAATTTTACTAGGAAAAAACGAATACCAAGGAGGACCAAATATATGATCCGTTCGATGATGGCGGGTAAAATACACCGGGCGACGGTAACCCAAGCAAACGTAGATTATGAAGGTTCGATAACTATCGATCCTGATCTTATGGATGCGGCAGGGATTTTACAATATGAGCTAGTACAAGTTCTAGATATAACTAATGGAGCAAGACTAGAAACATATGCTATAGAAGGAACAAGAGGTAGCGGAGACGTATGCGTTAACGGCGCTGCGGGCCTGCTCGTTAGAGACAGAGATCTTATAATAATCTTACATTTCCTTCAGATGACTGAAGAAGAAGCTTGTTTAATGAAGCCAAAGATAGTTAGAGTCGATGAAAACAATAAGATAATATCCAAGACAGACAAGATAGAAGCACATACCCTATATTAGTCTCCTAGAATAATGATATGCGTGTAAGTATTCAAAAAATACAACAGTACAAGGACAACGGCGAGCGGTTCCCAGTTCTTACTGCCTACGATTATCCAACAGCTAAGATCATTGATGAAGCAGAGGTACCGATGATCTTGGTAGGAGATAGTCTGGGTAACGTAGTTCTAGGTTACGAATCGACCGTTTTCGTTACCATGTCTGATATGCTCCATCACACAAAAGCAGTAGTTCGAGGAAGCAAAAAAGCTCTGGTCTTGGCTGATATGCCCTTTATGAGCTACCAGGTAAATCCTTCTGAAGCACTAGTTAATGGATCAAAATTCCTTCAAGAGGCAGGCGCGCAAGCCATCAAACTAGAGGGGGGTGAAGAAATGGCAGAGACCGTGGACACTCTCGTATCTAGGGGTATACCAGTAGTAGGCCATATTGGATTCACCCCGCAATCTGCGTATCAAATTGGGCAAAGAGTGCAAGGTAAAACCGTAGAAGCAGCTTTACAACTAGTGAAAGACGCTCAAGCAATTGCTGATGCAGGTGCTTTTTCAATTGTACTCGAACTTATACCCACTGAAGTAGCTCAAATCATTACAGAGAAGCTTCCTATACCTACGATAGGCATAGGAGCAGGTCCCCACTGCGATTCACAAGTACAAGTAGTAAGCGACATGCTTGGGCTTTTCACTGATTTTGTACCAAAACACGCGAAACAATATACCGAGATCTCGAGCGTGATGCGGAAGGGAATTGAAAATTATGTAGGTGACGTGAAATCAGGATCTTTCCCTTCAAAAGTTCACGGATCAAATTTAAGTGAAAATGTTCTGAATGAACTGAAATCACATCTTTAGATCTCATAATTATTAATAAACGATTCGGAGCTTATTTCATAGATGCTCATACTTAAAACTATAGAAGAGTTTACCAAAGCTAGGAGCAATTTACTCAAAGGAGATTCTTTGGGATTTGTTCCAACCATGGGATACCTTCACGATGGTCACATCGAACTCATAAAGCGGGCACGACAAGAAAATAAATATGTAGTCACTTCTATTTTTGTGAACCCTACTCAATTCGGGCAAGATGAAGATCTAGATAAATATCCGCGAGATTTTGAGAAAGACAGAAATATACTAGAAAAATACGACTGTGACTTACTATTTTTCCCTTCAACGAAAGAAATGTATCCATCAAGCAAACCGGGAGAAACATTCGTGGTCCCCGGACGAACAGCTGAGGGTTTGGAAGGTGCATTAAGACCTGGCCACTTTAGGGGGGTAGCAACAGTTGTCACTAAGCTATTAAATATTGTAAATCCAACAACCACTTATTTAGGGCAAAAAGATGGTCAGCAAGTAGCTGTGATAAAAAAACTTGTTGAGGACCTGAATTTCACTACAAACATAACAGTTGTTCCCACAGTTAGAGAAGAAGATGGACTGGCATTTTCAAGCAGAAATTCCTATCTGAGCAAAGGCAATAGAAAAAAGGCACCTGTATTATATTCCTCCCTTTTAATAGCAAGCTCTGAGTACAAAAACGGAGACCATAGTGCCCAGCATTTAAAAGAAATGATCAGAGAACAACTTAAAATGGATAGTGAAATCACCATTGATTATATTTCTATCGCTGAATCCAATTCGCTTCAAGAAGTAGAGAAAGCATCCCCTGGATGCATGATATCTGCAGCAATATGGCTTGGTAATACAAGATTAATTGATAACATTGTTTTGGAGTAAATTAATTGGAGCAATTAAATGGAATGGTCTGAGTTAAGAAAAGAAATTCAAGATTTAAAAAATAATTCTGATCTCACCCCCACTGCCGTTGCTTCAGCCGGATCTGAGTTGATTTATCGCGTCCTCTCAGAAATGTACATCGGAGAACCCGATCCTCTAAGAAAAATTGCCCTAGCCATATCAGAATCAAGGCCAAGCATAGTTGCGTTGCGAAACGTAAGTGTTGCAGTTGTCAGAACTGCCCAAGAAGCAAGAGTAGGAGATCGAATGGCCGCAGCTGGTAGAGCGGCAAGTCGTCTGAAACGGATACTTGATAAAACACCTAAAGAATTAGGTAGACGAGGCCAACCTCTTATAGAAAACAATTCTAATGTGGCAATTTTTGGCAATTCCTTAGCCGTGCGTTATGCAACGGACATCGGAAAAGAAAAGATAAAAACTTTAATCAAAATTCCAAGCAAATCGTTGAATAATTTCGGGCAACAGTTTAGTTCAATAGAAGAAAAAAAAGTAAGGGAAATACGTTTAGAAGACATTGATTTTAGTATTGAAGAAACAGACTGTCTACTTCTAGGATGCACGGCCTTTTTAGCGAATGGGACTATAGTTGCTGAATCCGGAACTAAAGAACTTGTAGAAAGATGTTTCGAAAGTAATATAAAAGTGCATTTTTTTGCAGATACTTTGAAATTAGCTCCATGGCTTCCTAAAGAGAATTCTAATGAAGAGTTTTTAGACATAATACCGGGGAAATACGTTGATCATGTAATTACTGAAGATGGGATTCGTACGCCTGACCAACTACTAGATGCGGCAGCCGACCTAGCACCAATGTGGGAAAAACTTCGGACCGGCGACAGCTAGATCACTTTACTAATACGAAATAGTTCCTGTTATCATTATGTATGAAAAGTCGACCATAACTAAAGGGATCATTCACAGGAGTTAACTTTGAGCAGCGCTAACGATTCTCAGGCCTCTGACGGAAAATTTGTTATATATACGAAACACGAAAACTACGCAATCATCACAATTAATAGACCAGATGTATTAAATGCAATCAATAGTGCGACAACCGAGCAGTTGTTATCAGCATTTACAGATGCCGATGAGGATGATGACGTCAGAGCTGTAATATTGAACGGAGCAGGTAGAGCATTCTCTGCCGGGGGAGACATAGGAGAATCATCTGCAAGAATCTTATCTGGGGATAGCAATCCAAACGAAACCGGTGGGCCAGGGGTGGTACATATGAAAATATGGGAGCTTTCTAAGCCCGTGATTGCTGCAGTACACGGTTACGCTATAGGGCAGGCTTTCGAACTCGCTGCTGTGTGTGATTTCACCGTGATGGCAGATGATGCAAAAGTTGGGGAAATACAAATAAGGCATGGCTACGGTCCGCCTGTATTAATGACCCCGTTTGTAGTCACTTTAAAAAGGGCAAAAGAGATTTTACTTTTAGGAGACAACATAGATGCTGCCGAAGCACTATCAATGGGACTAGTCAACAGAGTTGTTCCGGAGAAGGACCTAATGGTAGAAGCAGAGTCAATCGCAAAACGCATAGCTGCACTACCGAAGAAAACTGTCCAAATGAACAAGGCTTTGATCAACCGATCCTACGAACTCTCTGGGTTTAGATCAGCATTGAATTACCGAGATGACCCTAATTTTGCTGATCTATGGGAAGAATCACAAAATGATGAGGAAACTAAGGATAGATTAAAAGTATTACAAGAAAAAGGATGGGATGCTTTTAGAAACGAGCGGGACGCTAATTATCATGGACGAAGTGTCGAAGAAGAAAAGAAAGCCCGAGAGAAACAATAGGTATATCGACAATAAAAAAAGGGCCTCAAAACTGAGGCCCTTTTTTAGTTACATTTATTATTCTTTAGAAGGCGGCGCGGGAGGCTCTTCATCATCAATAATTTGCCACTTCACTAATGTCCAATCTGGTGTGACATCATCAAAAACAGCTTCCACTCTTTGATTTGATCTCAATTCATGGTTAGTTTTTTGCTTCTCAGTCAAACCTAGAACATTGCCAGTCATCCTGACACCTTCATCTAGTTGAATAGTAGCATTTACGTAAGGTACGTCTTCATTAAACGCAGGTATGACAGACTGATAAACCATGGTGTATGAATAAACTCGTCCTTTGCCACTAACCTTGGTCCATTCCAATTCATCCATAGGTGTCAAATCACCAGGAGATACTTCTCTTGGAGGAAATACGAATTTATTGTTCCTTCGATCATATTGAATCCAAAGCTCGTGCTTCTTAGTACCGTCCCAAAAGGGTTTAGATACCTCAGGGTTCAATGTTGCGCGTGGTAAAGGTTTATTATAGGAACTTTCCTCAGCTGAAGCTTTTTTACCAGCTTTTTTCGCTCCTCCACCATCTCCGTAAGTCATCTCTAGAACCTCATCTTTCTACGTAAGTAGTCTATAAATCCGTTTTTTACAGTGCGTTCTCGGAACCGAGAACTAGCGTGCACATACTGCTCGCTGTACCACCTCAACCATTCACCAGGCCAAGATCATTTCTCTCGATCTGCCTGACACCTGCTTTCCCCATGATTTGCCTCGCGGCTTCTACGACGTGTCTAAATCCGCCCGCCAAACCAGGTTGGCCGGCTGACAATTGACCACCGTCGGTATTTATTGGAAATTCACCTTTATAGGTTGTGTCAGTACTCTCGAAGAAAGGTCCAATTTCTCCCTTTGGAACCAGACCCGCATCTTCCAGGCACATTGATTCGAGTATTGTATAGCAATCATAAAATTCGGCGAACTCTATATCTCTGGGGGAATACCCCGACATATTAAAAGCTATTGGAGCTGATCTAGCAACTGGAGAAACGGTAATTTCAGGTTTCTGCATACCACCAAAGTCATCCAGGCCAATGCCACCACCTAATACGTATACAGGCTTGTTCAAACTAGCCGCTGCACGCTCAGCTGTAGTGACAATCACTGCAGCCGCACCACCACACGGCATAACAACCTCTAACAGTCTTAGAGGGTAATTTACATACCTAGAATCCATAACATCTTGGTGAGTTATAGGTTGACCATCAAACACAGCATTAGGGTTACCCTGAGCATTAAACCTCTGGTTTGATGCAACGTGTGCTAGTTGCTCTTGAGTAGTTCCATATAGTTCCATATGTCGTTGATAGATCTGCCCGTATCCATTGTTCGCACCAGCTGCTGGCCCGTAGGGAAAATCGAATTCGCTTCCATGTCCAGGGAATCCTTCTGCGCCACCACCAAGTGCCGGATTTCTTGCTTGAGCAATACAAACAAGGACATAATTAGCAAGACCATTCATTACTGCCATCGAAGCCAAAGCAACTCCCGTTGCTCCGCTTGCTCCCATCATACTTGAGCCAGTAGCAAACCGAACACGTAAGCCAAGATATTCAGCAACGAAAGCAGGATAAGTATCTCCACCTTCGGTAATTATCCCGTCTACATCTTCTATTTTTATATGAGCATCATGTATAGCCAAACGAGCGGCATCTCCGAGAAGACCTGGCATCGAACGACCTAAAGTCGTCCTCTGTGTAGGTAATTCTCCTATACCGATTATGGCTGCCTCTCCGCGGAAGCTCAAGGTTGCACCTCCATATATATATTTATCATCTTTATATATTTACCATTAATTAATAGCTAATCCTCAATACGACGCCATTTTACTAGGGTCCATTCTGGCGTAACATCCTCAAAAACAGCTTCAACTCTAGTGTTGATTTGAAGAGAGTTATTACGTACTTCATCTTCGGTCATATCAACTATATTACCAACCATCCTTGCACCCTCATCCAACTGTATTAAAGCATGAACATAGGGAGCCTCTTCGGCAAAAGCTGCCATAGCAGGTTGGTATATGGTCGTATAGGAATATATTCGTCCTTTACCACTCACTTGAGTCCAAACTAGTTCTTCCATAGGAGTTAGATCACCAGGAGAAACCTCCCTAGGTGGGAAGAAAAACTTCTGTGAACCCTTGCTGTACTGGAGCCAAAGTTCGTGCTTTTTGGTACCAGCCCAAAAAGGCGCACTTACCTCAGGGTTCACACTAGGACGGGGAACAGGTTTCTTATATTCCGTAGCCATCTAAAACGTCCTCCTTAATTTAAAGAATAATATGAATGGTTTTTTAAAGTGTGTCCTCAGAACCGAGAACTAACGTGCACATAGTGCTCGCTGTACCGCCTCAACCATTCACCAATCCAATATCATTTCTTTCTATTTGTCGAACACCACCGCGTCCCATGATCTGGCGAGCTGCTTCAACAACGTGTCTAAATCCTCCAGCCAATCCGGGTTGACCCGAAGAAAGTTGGCCGCCATCAGTATTTATCGGAAATTCACCTTTATAGGTAGTATCCGTACTATCAAAGAAATTTCCGATCTCTCCTTTTGGAACCAGTCCGGAATCTTCAAGGCAAACTGCCTCGAGAATCGTGTATCAATCGTAAAATTGGGCAAATTGCATGTCACGTGGAGTATATCCCGACATAGCGAAAGCCGTTGGAGCGGATCTTGCTACAGGGGATTCTGTTAATTTATCTCGCTGCCAACCTACCAACGGATCGGCTGCAGCTCCAGCTCCCAATATATAAACTGGCTTATTAAAACTTGCACTAGCACGCTCAGCACTTGTGACGACAACTGCTGCGCCACCACCACAGGGCATAACAGTCTCTAAAAGCTTGATAGGATAGTTAACATACCGGGATTCCATGACATCTTGGTGGGTAATTGCCTGGCCTTTAAAGACCGAATTTTCATTCTCTAAGGTATTAAACCTTTGATTTACAGCCATCTTCGCAAATTGTTCTTCAGTAGTACCGTATTCCTCCATATGGCGCTTATAAATCAATCCGTAACCGGTGTTCGCACCGGCTGACATACCATATGGATCTTCAAATTCAGATCTAAAACTTGGTACCCCTGGAGGAGATACTGGAATCGCGGGGTTACGCGCTGTTCCAATAACAACTAAAACGTTATTGGCAAGACCATTTTGAACTGCCATTGCTGCAAGTAAAACTCCTGTGGGACCGCTCGCTCCCATCATTGAAGAACCTGATGCAAATTTTGGTCTGATTCCTAAGTATTCTGAAGCAAATCCAGGATATATACTCCCGCCTTCAGTAACTAAACCGTCTATATCTTTTGGTCTCAAGTGGGCATCATGTATAGCTATTCGGGCCACATCGCCCATCAAGCCAATCATTGATCTACCTGGAGTAGATCGTTGGGTAGGGAGCTCACCAATCCCTATTATTGCGGCTTCGCCTCTTAAGGTCATCGCTTACCTCTCAATGTTCAATGTTACGATGGTTGATAAAACTATTGATTGACTTTAGCATCGCCTTCCAGAAATCGCAAGAGTATTTTATCCGATTATGCGTATATTTAACATTTTCTACCCTTGATTAACGCATAGTTATTTATTTATTATTCCATTTACTCGATCACTTATCACTACACTCTTAAAGCGACTATCTTTGATGGGCATGCTAGACTTCAACTATCAATTGGGAGGGGTAGATGAGGATTCTAGTCACAAATGACGACGGCATTAACTCATTAGGTTTACGGGCTCTTGTCAAAGGTCTACAGGATCTTGGAGAGATAACTGTGGTCGCTCCAGATAGAGAGCAAAGCGGTGTTGGAGCTAGTTTCACATTACACCAACCAGTGCGATTAAAAAAAATTCACTCACGCGGAATAAAAAAATATACCGTTAACGGTACTCCGGGCGACGCGGTGATAATCGCTTTGAATCATATCTCGAAAGATACGCCTTTTGATTGCATAGTATCCGGTATAAATCAAGGCACCAACTTGGGTACTGATGTCTTCCTTTCAGGCACTGTTGGAGCTGCTATGCATGGTCATTTACGCGGCATCCCATCTATAGCGATATCCATGCCTTTACGGAAAAGGCTGAAATGGGCTACCGCAGCTGCTGTGGCCAGGAAACTTGTCAGTGAAATCAACTCACAAAAGGAAAACTACGCGAGCGTTCTGCTGAATGTTACTGTTCCCAACGTACCTTTAGAAAAGCTTGAAGGGGTTGATATCACTAATTTGAGACCTTCATCTTCCCAGTTGGAAATAACCTCAGGGAACGACGGAAGAAGTGATTACTACTGGATATCTGTAAAACGACCTAAAAAGGAAAAGGTTCAAGAAGGGACAGACCTATCATCTTTGCAATCAAAACGGGTATCAATAACACCCCTTTCAACAGATATTACTGATTATTCGTTAATGGATCGCCTTGAATCACTTAGGCAGGCGACGAACTCACTGCTCGGAGCAAAAATCTAACACCTTCTTCTCGAGAAGGAGTTAGATTTTGTTGTACGGGTTACCCCGACAATGTCTAATCTTTACTTGACTCTTGATAGATATAGATGCTACTTTTCGGTCTGTAATTAGTTTAATCAACTGTAAAAAAAAAAATATTATTGCGAGGTATATTAATGTCAACAGAATTTCTAGCGTCCCTGGCAGCAGGTGTTTTAGCTCTCTTTGTAGCTGCGCTTCTCACAAGAAGAGTTATGAGCCAAGATGACGGAAATGAGACAATGGTTGGAATTGCTGTCGCTATCCAGGAAGGTTCGATGGCTTTTCTTAAGAGGGAATACACTTACCTC
The DNA here is from genome assembly GCA_029941095.1 of Dehalococcoidia bacterium. GTDB lineage: Bacteria > Chloroflexota > Dehalococcoidia > UBA6926 > UBA6926 > UBA6926. Next base: position 4,903 of record JAPYRO010000011.1, on the reverse strand, counting down.
GCTGTTTTCGTTTTTATTGTGACGATCGTTGTTGGAGCATTAGTTGGTCCAAAAACAGCAATATCCTATGTATTAGGAGCAGTAATCTCGGGAGCAACAGGCTACTTAGGAATGATCGTTGCTACCCGTGCGAATGTCCGAACTGCTGCTGCTGCGATAAAGGGACTAAACCCTGCACTGCAAGTAGCTTTCTCAAGTGGCGCGGTAATGGGTCTTTCTGTAGTAGGCCTTGGGCTACTAGGGGTCGGCCTATTATATATGACTTATACGTCTCTATACGCCACAGCTTCCCCTTCAGAAATTATGAAGTGGGTAGCAGGCTTTAGTTTTGGAGCATCCTCTATTGCGCTGTTTGCTCGAGTCGGAGGCGGAATATATACCAAGGCCGCTGATGTCGGAGCTGATTTAGTAGGTAAGGTTGAACAAGGAATACCGGAAGATGATCCAAGAAACCCTGCTACAATCGCTGACAATGTTGGAGATAACGTTGGGGACGTAGCAGGCATGGGAGCAGATCTCTTTGAATCTTATGTAGGCTCGATCATAGCCGCAATGGCAATAGCTGCGGTCGCTTTCAAGGTTGAATCTTTCAACTCTGCTTATATGATACTTCCACTAACAATAGCGGGTGCCGGAATACTTTGTTCGATTATTGGAATTTTCTTGGTCAGGTCTAAGGAGGACGCAAGTTTTGGTAGCTTATTATGGTCGATAAGAAGGGGTATATTCGCAGCCGCGATACTGGTAGGGATATCAACTTATGGAATCGTAAATATACTAAGTTTTCCTGCTGGCGTAGGTATGGATCTGTTCTTTGCAGTAGCTACAGGGTTAGTTGGCGGAGTAATAATAGGTTTAGTAACTGAATACTATACTTCTTACGAGTACGGTCCTACCAAATCCGTAGCTGAAAGCTCAGAAACCGGACCTGCAACCGTTATTATCTCGGGTTTTGCAATCGCAATGCAAAGTACCGTTGTACCAGTTTTAGTAGTTAGTGCGGCAATTTGGATCGCTTATTCTCTGGCAGGATTTTACGGAGTAGCTATCTCTGCTGTAGGTATGCTATCGACTTTAGGCGTAACTTTAGCAACTGATGCTTATGGACCTGTAGCAGATAATGCTGGTGGGATTGCAGAGCAAGCCAAACTAGATCCAGAAGTCAGAGAAAGAACTGACGCTTTAGATTCTCTAGGAAACACGACGGCAGCAACAGGCAAGGGATTTGCTATTGGGTCAGCGGCTTTAACATCTCTTGCTCTCATGGCCGCGTACGCACAAGCAGTTGAACTCACAAGTATTAACTTATTGAACCCAGAAACTGTCGTCGGATTATTTATAGGGGCCATGCTGCCTTTCCTATTCTCAGCCTTCACCATGGCAGCAGTTGGAAGAGCGGCTTACGCAATGGTTACTGAGGTTAGGCGCCAATTCAGAGAAATCCCAGGAATTATGGAAGGTACTGCAGAGCCAGAATATGCTCGATGCGTTGACATCAGCACACAAGGGGCTTTGAAAGAAATGGTTGTACCCGGAATTCTTGCGGTAGCGGCACCACTCCTCGTAGGACTGATATTAGGAAAAGAGGCACTTGGTGGCTTACTTATTGGTTCAATCGCAGCCGGATTTATGCTAGCTGTGACAATGGCGAACGCTGGAGGAAGCTGGGATAATGCCAAGAAATATATCGAATCAGGTAACCTTGGTGGAAAAGGCTCAGCTGCCCACGAAGCTACTGTAGTTGGCGATACCGTTGGAGACCCTTTCAAAGATACGTCAGGACCATCCCTCAACATATTGCTAAAACTAATGTCTATAGTGGCCCTAGTATTCGCGCCCATATTCATAGCGTAAGTAATTCAAAAAATGACCTCTACAGCTAAATTAGAACCAGTGATCGGCTTAGAGGTTCACGTCCAGTTGCTTACAAACAGTAAAATGTTTTGCAGCTGCAAAGCAGCTTACACTGGGGCAGAACCGAATACCCACGTGTGCCCCGTATGTTTAGGTATGCCAGGAACTTTACCCGTTATCAATGAAAAAGCGATAGAGTTAACGGTCATGACCGCTCTTGCACTGAACTGCACCATAGCTACGAATAGCAAGTTTGACAGAAAAAATTACCCCTACCCAGATCTTATGAAGGGATATCAAATATCACAATTTGATCTTCCCATAACCAATAAAGGCTGGCTGGGTATAGAGCCTGAAAATAATGTTACTAGGAAAATAGGAATAACTAGGGTTCATCTAGAAGAGGACACCGCCAGACTTATACATAGAATAGATGTTACTGGAGATACTTACTCTCTTGTAGACATAAATCGCTCTGGTGTACCACTAATGGAAATCGTCGGTGAACCAGATCTACAATCAGCAGAAGAAGCTCGATTATACCTAACTAAATTGCACACTATCCTTCAATATTTAGGAGTTTCCACTGGCAACATGGATGAAGGAAGTTTTCGATGTGATGCCAATATAAGTTTAAGAGAAAAAGGTGATCCTCTACCAAACTGGAAAGTAGAGGTAAAAAATATGAACTCTTTCCGTGCAGTTTTTAGAGCACTGGAATTTGAGATTAGTAGGCAAACTAGTCTTTTTGAGAAAAACGAACCGATCGCCCAAGAAACCCGGGGCTGGTCAGAAGAAATTGGTGGAACGGTGTCACAAAGAGCAAAAGAGTATGCACACGATTACCGTTATTTTCCTGAGCCAGACTTACCCCCACTCTTTGTAGAAAAAGAATGGGTTAAGTCAATAGAAAGCAAATTACCGGAACTACCAGATGCTCGTAGAGATCGATTCATGAGCGAATATATGTTACCTACGTACGAAGCTTCCCTCCTTACGTCGAGCATTGGGATGGCTAACTATTTTGAAGAAGCGATCGGGAGCAGCGATCTCACAAACACCCAACTTTCAGATCGAGCAAAGACCACAGCAAATTGGATAATAGGCGACCTAACTCACCTGTTAAATAATTCCAGTTCCACCATCGAGGAATCACCAATTAAACCCAAATACTTATCTGAACTCTTAGACCTTATGGATGAAGGCAAGATTAGTGTAAGAATGGCTAAAGAAATTTTTGAGGAAATGTACAGTGATTCTAAAAAGCCATCCTTGATCATAGAAGCTAAAGGATTATCACAAATCAGCGATGGAGAAAAACTACAATCTATCGTCGCAGACATAATAGCTTCGAACTCTAAGGCAGTAGAAGACTATAAAAAAGGCAAAAGTAATGCCATTGGGTTTCTTGTTGGGCAATTGATGAAAGAAACGAAAGGCCAAGCAAATCCCAAAACAGCCAACCAGCTTGTAAAATCTGCTCTCGATGCAATTAAATAGAGAATAACTTAGTGCACGATAGTCGCTTATTCATGTATTATCATCTTTAAGGAGTTTGATTTGTGAATATTATCTATATAGTTCAAATTATAATAGCTATAGCTTTGGTTCTCGCAATTTTGCTGCAAGTAAGAAGCCAGGACATAGGTCTTTTTGGCGCATCCACTTCGGTATTCCGAGCAAGACGGGGATTCGAAAAAATCGTATTTCAAACAACGATAATACTAGCAATACTATTCGTGATTTTAGCTATAGCTGGAGCCCGGTTATCACAAATTAATATGTAAATATTACCCAAATCCCTTAGTTAGATCGGTAACACATTTCCAAGATCATCTCCATCAACTCGTCCAGAACTAGCGTATTGGTCATATCGCGCTATATCTCCTTCATTTCTCTCTCGAGACAATGCTTTGGAGGCCAATTTTTTTAGCTCATTAATATCATTAAATAATTCACGGTAACTCTCTGATCCTAAATCGTCTGAAAATTGTCTGCCTAAGAAAGTATTTACAAAGCTCAAATCAGGAACTTGGTCTGGCCAAAAAAAAGTAAACCCTGCATTAAAAGCAATTTGTTGATCGACCGGCCTATCACCAACATGCCAAAAAATCCCGCACTGGTCATATTCTTCTATTAATTCTGGGATCTTATGTTTAACTATCGCGAAATCGACTTCAAAGCCATATTGGCTCCACATATTCAATTGGGTGGACTTAGTTCTATCAGATGCACTACCAACAATCACTCCGTTAGCTCTGTAAAACTCAATAACTTGTTTATCTACAGTTCCAATCGGATCCCCGAATTCCATTGTTCCATCAATATCGAACGTAACTAATAGCATAGGGTATTCAGAGAGGTACTAAAACCCGCCAAGATCGCCAGGTAATCGACCAGCTCCTTCATTTATATTTTCAGACCTATCATCTATGTCGTCTGTTTCAGAAAGGGCTCCTCCAGCCAATGAGTGCAAAGCATTATTGACAAAAATAGCTTTATCTATTTGTTTCATGGAACTAATTTCCTGAAGATCAGGAAAAACCTTATTACCTAATTCAATTGTTGGAAATTGATCAGGCCAGAAAAAGGTGAATTCAGCCTCTTTAGCGTTCTGTTGATCCAAAGGTCTATCACCAACATGCCAATAAGAACTAAAGTCCGGATATTTATCTCGAAGGGTTTTCATATGATGTTTTAATATTGCAAAATCTAGTTCAACGCCATATTGCTTCCACATGGACCATTGAGCACTTACTGGGCGATCAGATGCACTACCAACTACCGCTCCTCTATCTCGAAAATAGCTAACAATCTCTTTTGTAAGTATTCCAGGAGGATCTCCGAATTCCATCGTTCCATCAATATCAAAACTTATAAGCCACATTAAATAATTACTCCAAAATAATAAAAGTACGCGGTAGTCCGCAATAGTCACCATTCAAGGCAACCTAACTAATTTAAGGATATTCCGCGAGAAGGTCAACCTAACCCGACTAATCCGAATATGAGTATATCAGATAGACCAATTTAAGGATTACATTAGTTC
>JAPYRO010000010.1 GCA_029941095.1 Dehalococcoidia bacterium | reverse complement strand
CTATGCCCTGCTCAACTCCAACATTTCCTGGACTAGGTTCGGCATTTACAATTTTGAAATCAGCAGCACCTGAGCTAGAAGTTGCATCAGGCCAATTTCCTATTGCAAACATCCATGCAGTCGGATCTATGTGGTTTGGTACTATCGTTAAGTGACCATCCCAATATTTATGCCGATCTTTACCTGCGAACCAATTAGTATCAACTTCAAACCAATTCCCAGACAACTTACCATCTATATCGTAATCAATTTTTCCTGCAAATGGTTTCACTTTACGTAGATTTTTTTGAAGCAGTACTTCTCTTACTTCATCAGGAAAATGAGGGAATGGATCAACGGTATGTATTTTCCAGGATTCCATACTATAGTGTTCTGGGAAAATGAATCCTTCCAACACTACTTCGTAATTGTAAACTCCAAAATCTAAGGTTTGTCCTCCAATTCTGCCTATGAGTTGGTCTGCCTTGACAGGAATACCATTCCAACCCAAACTTGTCTTTCCTTTTGATAATTCCCATTCATCTAATATATCCTGTGAAAGGCTTGTTAAAAGGTCGAAATAACTATGGAATGAACATGTGTGCGCGATATCCACCCGCCATTCTCTTAATTTTTCTTTTCCGGAATCAACACTGAAATCACGTGGTTTGATATAGTAAATCACTCCATCGGCAATGGCGCGAACCTCGTAGGAATCTCGTCCAAGTGAGCGATCCATAGGGTTAAAGTACACGTGATCAATTGGGGTTACATGTGCGCCAGAAATTTGCCCATAAGGTCTAATAGAAATGAAATCTTCGTAATACATTGGAGATTGATCAAACATGACTGTACCAGTACCAGAACAACCATGAAAGAATGGGTATTCATCTGATATATTATTTTTCTCCGAGGAAGTATTTGTTAAATCCGATATGGGAGTCGCCTCAGGTATTGGTGATATGGGTGTAGCTGTTGCTGCTTTTATTGCTGCTAATTCAGCTGCTGCTGCTACTACTTGTTCTGCTACTGCTGCTGCTACTTGTTCTGCTACTTGTACTACTACTGCTGCTGCCTTTTCTTCTGCCGCTACTGCTAATTCGGCTTTTACCGCTGCTAATTCGGCTGCTGCTGCCTCTTGAGCCTCTGCTAGTTCTTCTTCTAGGCTAGGCCCACAACCCACCATCAGGAGCATTAATCCAGTGGAGAAGAGGATAAGTATATTTCTAGTTATAGCTAACATATGTCAGATTATAAGTTATTGAAATTAACTAAATCTATTGCTCTGTGTAACATAAGCACAATTCATACAAGAAGGGTTTGACTCCGGAATCTGTGTAGAATCTAATACTTCTAACATCTCTCTAAGTTTGGGTTCGATCCAAGATACATCAACCTGGTAAGGGACTAGAGTTTCGGTAAACTGCATAATTCCATTAAAATCTAATGCCGACCTATTGGCGTTGCACACATAAAAGTAGCTAGTATTAGAAATTTCAAACCCCATTTTTTCAAAAATATAAGCATATATATCCATTTGTATCTTATAATTTTGATGGTATGTACCTGCTAGGTATCTGTTTTTTTCAACACTGTAATTAGTCGCCTGAGATTTATAATCAACAATAACTAATTGATCACTGTCCAAGTCAATACAAACCTCATCAATTCCTCCAAAAAGTTCGATGCTAGTATCAAATATCTGCGTTGAAATTCCATGATGCATTGAGTCACGCCATTTATCAATATCAGGATGCTGAAATGGAATAATATGTTCTAAGTTATTTTGAAGAAATATTCTATGTGGCTCTTTCAATTCTCGACACTCATCAAATTCCTTTTTTAACAAAACATCTGTGGTTTCATTAAGTGACCATCCAGGTAGATCAGGGAAAACTATTCCTAATACTCGATCAGAGTAGAAACATTTTTGGCATGTCAAAAAATCACTGAACTTGGTCCTACTAATTTTAAAAGGGTCTTTTTGTTTCGGCGAATAGATAGAAGATTTGCGGGTTCTTAATCCTTTCGCATCTACAAATTGCCCTTTTGAATTACGCTTCAGGCTAATCATAATAAAACCTTCCGATTAGGTAGTAATTAATTAAATTATGAATTAGTTAATGACAGCTATCAACTAATCTAACCAAATCATATTATTCTGATAATATTTCCATCCAACTATGACGAAGTCTTTAAAGCGAGTTGAGGAGATTCACCTTTTTCTACTAGCCTGTTCCATTCCACCGCATTAATAGTTAAGCCAGTAATATCAGAAGCTTCGCTGCTACAAAGCCATGCTATGCATCGAGCGGCATTCTCGGGCCCCACTTCGTAACTTCCAGCATTTTTCTCTTTATCCAAAATAGGAAAACTGGCGGTTGCAACTCTTCCTGGCTGAATTGCGTTAGCCGTAATTCCGAACCTAGCTCCCTCTAATGCTACAGTTCTAGTAAAGCCTTCTACCGCTGATTTTGATGCTCCGTAGGCGCCACCACCTCGAATACCTGTCCAAGCTCCGCCTCCAGAAAAATTTATAACTCTTCCTTTTTTTAGATCTATCATGCCAGGCAAAATATACTTAACACACAGAAAAGTCCCCAACAGATTGATATTAATAACATCCGAAAATTCTTTAAGTTCAACATTTTGGATAAAGCCAACAGGCCCTCGTATCCCCGCGTTGTTGACTAAAATTTCAGGAGTTCCAAAAGCATCTTCCGTTAATTTAACTAATTGCTTTACATCTTGTTCATTAGAGATGTCTAATGATGCTCCAAGAGCTTGTCCTCCTAAATCGTTTATCTGTTCAACTACAGATTGTACTTGTTCTTGAGTACGAGATGTTACGACCACCTTTACTCCGTGTTTCGCTAGTTCTAAAGATATTTCCCTACCTATACCGCGTCCACCTCCGGTCACGATAGCAACTTGGGCCTCTAAGTTTAAATCCATGTCACTCCTCCAAATCGAATTGCATAGATTAATGATATTACGTCCACTGCAGTATCTTACGAGCTTAATAAATACGCAATATACTAGATCCAATAGAGTTATATAATAATTGTGAGAAGAAGAAAAATAGATCTGAGATAACAATGAACGGTATCCACGTAGTTTTATGTTCGCCCAGGATCCCACAAAACACTGGGAACATCATCAGACTCTGTGCAAATACGGGTGCGGAACTACATTTAGTACATCCTTTAGGATTTGACATGGGTAGTTCAAATCTTAAAAGGGCTGCTCTAGACTATACGGATCTAACCACAATATGCGAGTATGCTGCTTTTAGTGACTATAAACAAAAATTCCCAGATCGTAGATTACTTGCTACAATCTCCTCAGGAAACGCCCTGTATTCTTCCATAGAATACACAACCAATGACTCGATCATTTTTGGATCAGAGGACACGGGGTTATCAGCAGAAATCGTGAGCCTCTTCAAAGAAGATGAGTTAATAAAAATACCAATGCAACCATCCAATCGAAGTATTAATTTATCTAATGCGGTAGCAATAGTTACGTACGAAGCTTGGAGGCAGTCTAATTTTATTGGCACGGACTCAAATGATATAACAAAACATTTTTCTTAAAAGTACTATATTCAATGAGCATTATTTATGCGCTAACAAATTTGATGTACTATGCTAAGGAGAAGAGGTGAGATCCGATGAGAGGTGCAACAGCTATCGTTGGCTATGCAGAAATGCCAACACGAAGGCAATACCCCGGACGAACTATGAACGGTTTGCTAGCAGAAGCATCACGTGACGCAATGGCTCACGCTCGTATCCAAAAAGAAGAGATAGATGGTTTAGTTGTTGAAGGGGGAAGCGTTTACCCTACCTCTGTGGCTGAATATATGGGCTTATCACCAAATTTTATAACAGGTGTTAGCACGATGGGTGCAAGCGGGGCAACTGCGGTTGCAGTTGGCGCTATGGCAGTGTACTCGGGACTTGCAAAAAACGTTCTGGTCACACTAGCAGGTCCAAGAGAAGCAGGATCCACTTGGGGAAGCGCTCCTGAGCCCGGAATGCGAACAGAGTTCGAAAATCCTTATGGGCCTGCGGTGGCTGCAAATACAGGATATGCATTAATGTATACTCGACATATGCATGAGTACGGTACTACTCAGGAGCAACTAGCTAATATTGCTGTAAATCAAAGATTCAATTCGCTTGAAAACCCCAATGCCGTATTTAGCGGCCAGCCCATAGAGTTAAAAGATGTTCTAGACTCTCGCTACATTAACTACCCGATCAGACTATTAGAATCTGTAATGCCCTGTGCGGGAAGTGCCGCAGTCATCATCACGTCTGCGGACAGAGCCACATCATTCCCAAATAAGCCTGTATATATCCTGGGAGCAGGTATCGCTTCAGATCCACTAACCACATGGCAGAGGGAACGTCTAACTTTATCTGCCGTATCCAGATCAGCGCCAATAGCGTTAAATATGTCTGGATACGGAGCAAAAGACATAGAATTCGCTGAATTTTATGATTGATACACAATTTTAGAGGCAGTTTGCCTTGAAGATGCCGGGTTTGTTCCAAAAGGAGAGATAGGGCCATTTTTTGCAGAAACAGACACGACGTACAAAGGTTCGTTTCCAATAAATACTGATGGGGGCCAACTATCGGGTGGTCAAGCGATGGATTCCGGAGGTTTCAGACATGTCATCGAAGCAGCACGGCAAATAATGGGAGATGGTGGACCCAGACAAGTTGCAAAGAACGATCTGTGTATGGTAAATGGTTGAGGAGGCACGGTAAGTAGCATGGCTACCCTAGTTCTCGGTTCTGAGAACACGTTATAATATATATAGGACAGAGATTATGAAAGACACCTATAAAAAACCATTCCCAATACCAGGGGGACCTTTTGGTGCTACTAGTGGAGATTTCACTAAACCATTCTGGGATGCAACAAGAAAACACGAGCTAGTTATACCTAGATGTAAAAATCATGATGGTTTTTTCTTTTATCCCAGAGAACTATGCCCTGTATGCCTGTCCTCCGATCTGGAATGGGCAAAGGTCACAGGTAAAGGAAGAGTATATGCATACACTGTAGTATACCAACCTAACGACCCTCTATTTGCTGAAGATACGCCGTATACTTACGCGGTAATCCAGTTGGACGAGGGAGCAAGAATGATATCCAATGTCATAGATATAGATCCCAATGATGTTGAAATCGACATGAGAGTAGAAGCTGTATTTGAAGATATTAGCGATGAATGGACCCTAGTAAAATTTAAACCGATATAGTTTAAACCACTATCTAATTAGAAAGGGATTTGCATTTGCTTCTTATAAGCATAAAAAAAAGTGTAACGAAATTTCTATTAGTACAGACGCTTAAATTATTACTGAAATTCATAATATTTAGACTGAAGAAAAATAGATTAATTGGTTTATGAAGAAAATCTGTACCAATTATTCATGTGCATCAATTAAAATAAAAGCTATAACACATGTCTCTTCACCAGTGTTGACCCAATCGTGCAATGTTGCTCTCTGCACAATGATATCTCCTTCCTCCAAATGAACGGGAGGGCCTTGTTCCAATTTCATATCGATTTTACCTTTAAGAACTATTGCATAATCAATAGTTTCAGTTATGTGCATGTCAGTAGTGTTCCCTGGCTCGAATTCAATCACCCTAAATATAGTTCCTTGGTGAACCGGAGGCCTAGCCACATCTCTTAGCCCCAAATCTTCAGACCCTGCAATATCGGGAGGCATGGTATCTGTAGTCCAAACTACTGTGCCAGTTACACCAGGCCTTGATACTTTGGCTGTAGAGGCAACATCATCAATCCAAACCTTTGACTCCCCGTTCTGATCATTAGTGGTAACAACTCTTCTGATATTTTTAACCATCATCTTTCCTCGCATATAATAATTAAATATTCACGCTAACCATATTAACTTTTTATCTACTCGAAGACTATAATCATTTGAACTTAAACCAACTTGATTAACTACGGAGAAAGAACCTTATGAATAGAGAGAATGTTCATTTATGGTTTAAAGTATCGTCTGCTATCGCAGGTTTTATACCCTTGATATTCATCATATTGATAACTATATCAACCATCTTAAACCCAGGGTATGATCATCTACGGTCTACACTCAGTAGATTAGCCCTTGAATCAAATTATTCTTGGATAGCCAGGGTAGCTATATCAATATATGGAGCCAGTTATTTTTTTATTAGCTGGCCGCTTTATCACATTTTGCAATCACAAAATCAAGAAAAGTCAGCATATTCAGTGTGTATTTTACTGATCTTTGTATCTTTTTTTTCTCTGATGACCGGGTTAATTCCTGATGATATCGATCGAGGGGGGATTTTCGTCACCCATAGCTCAGGCAGTATATCAATATCAGGCATGATCCATGATGTTTCTTCACGCTTGTCCTTTATATTCGGGGTAACAGCAATATCGATATTTTCGGTAGCAAGCAGAAGATACGAACAAAATAGATGGCTTCCCATATTATCAATATTAACTGTGATTATCATGCTAGTTGCAGGAGGAATATTTACGATAACAATCATGCTCCCCTACTCATATTGGTTATGGAACTGGATAGGGATATTCCAAAAAGTAATTGTTCTCTCAAGTGTTATATGGATTCAAACTGTTTCGATCCGAATTTTTATGACCGTTAGATCAAAGGAACTATAAACCTTGTCAATAATATTTGTTCTATAATTACTAAAACTAGCCACTTATATTTAGAGGTGCCATATGCCAACATTACCAGAATTTAATTTAGACGGAAAAGTAGCAATAGTAACGGGAGCAGCACAAGGAATTGGTAAAGGAATTGCCAAATCCTTGGCAAGAGCTGGGGCTGACATAGTTATCGCTGGAATATCTCTAGGAGATAGGGAAAATGACGACAAAGCTATGCAATCAGCTGCTGCAGAGATCGCAGAGATGGGAACTAAAGTATTACCTATCACAGCAGATCTAAGAAATTTAGATGAAGTAGAAAATCTGATGAGCCAAACTTTAGATCAATTTGGAGGTAAGCTCGACATAATGGTAAACAACGCTGGAGGTAGTTTTAACGGTCACTTTATGGAAATAAGTGATCGGGGATATGAAGCAGTAACCCGAAACAATTTTCGAACAACATTCCTAGGATGCCAATCTGCTGCTAAAATAATGCTAGAAGAAGGTGGTGGGACAATCATCAATTTGGCATCAACTACAGCTTTTAACCCAGCAACAACTCAACCAGTATATGGAGCAAACAAAGCGGCAATTATGCATCTAACCCAAACGTTAGCTGTGGAATTTGCACCAACCATTAGAGTTAATGCCGTGGCACCAGGACTGACAGATACCGAAGGTCTTCGTGCGCAATACCCCGACAACCCCGACGAGGTTATCTCGACTTTAAGCGAAGATTTCGCGGCAAAACGCCTTGCTACTACAAATGATATAGGTCTTGCAGTTGTATTCTTGTGCAGCGATGCTGCTTCCCATATTAGTGGTGTTACTATGAAAATTGACGGTGGAGGAATGGCGATGCGCTAAAGAACTTATATTGCTGGCGACAATTAATGATAAAATTTCCACCTTACTATCAGTAATTAGCTTTCGAGATTTATATGGAGGGAATCCAATTGGAAAAGAGCAATAATATACATATATCAAACCACCCGTTGATTGGTGAAAAATTATCGACTCTGAGAAGTATAAATACATCCCCTGAACTGTTTAGAAATTTAGTTGCCGAGTTAACTTCTTTGTTAATATATGAGGCCACATTCGACTTAAAAACCTTGTCATTAGATATAGAAACCCCTTTGCAAAAAACCAGAGGAATGAAAATAGATGGTGCAATATCTATTGTACCTATACTTAGGGCTGGCCTTGGCATGGTAGACAGTGCCCTTAAAATTATACCTACAGCTAAAGTCTGGCACATAGGTGTGAAACGAGATGAAGACACCCTTGAGCCAATAGAATATTACGTTAACAAACCAAATGTGGAAAAAGCAAACACATGCATCGTCCTAGACCCAATGTTAGCCACAGGAGGTTCTTTATCAGCGGTTTGCTCAATTTTAAAATCTTGGGGTGTGAATAATATCAGATATATTGGGTTATTGGCCGCTCCTGAGGGGGTTAAAAGGCTTGAGGACGATCATCCGGATATTAGCATGTTCGTCGCCAGTATTGACTCTCATCTTGATGAAAACGGGTATATTGTCCCAGGATTAGGAGATGCCGGAGACAGGCAATTTGACACCCTGTAACTAAACTAATAGGAGAGACCATGAGGATCGCTATTTTTGGAGCAGGCGCTGTTGGATCTTATATTGGTGGAAAACTAATAAGATCTGGAGAGCACGATATCTTCATGGTGGCCAGAGGAAAACATCTGAAAGCACTCAATTCTAGCGGATTAAAAGTATCGAGTATAAATGGGGATTTTGAAATTAAATCTTTATACGCGACAGATACTCCTTCTCAAATTGGCCAAGTTGACTATGTGATATTGACGGTGAAATCTTGGATGGTAGCCAAAGCTACAAGGTCCATGTTGCCTCTGATAGGAAAAAATACTGTGGTGATCCCTCTTCAAAATGGTGTTGAATCACCGGGCCAAATTAGTTCAATAATCGATCCCAAACATGTGTTAGGAGGAATGTGCAGAATATTTAGTTCGATACCAGAACCAGGGCATATTAGTCATTTCGGTTCAGAACCGTTGGTCGTTATAGGAGAACTCAATGGTGAAAAAACAGATCGCGTGTCGGACATGGGAATCGCATTCAATAATTCGCATTTAGCCTGCTCTATTTCCCCTGATATAACCGCTTCCATGTGGGAAAAACTGATTTTTGTTGGGCCAGTTGGGGCCGTTGGCTCAGTAACTAGAGCCCCCTTAGGGGAAATATTGCAACTAAAACAATCTAGAGAATTATTACAAAATTTAATGGAAGAAATATACGAAGTCGGACTAGCTCTCGGAGTGAAATTAAATCAGAACGTCGTTCACGATAGCATAAAATATGCAGAGCAATCACCATTTGAAGCAACATCATCAATGCAGAGAGATATAATCGACGGGCATCGATCTGAACTGGAAAGCCAAGTAGGAGTAGTAGTAAGATTGGGAACTAAAGCAAAAATAGCAACGCCTGTGCACGAATATATTTACAGTTTACTATTACCAATAGAAACTAAAGCAAGGAACAAGATAGAATTATAAATAGCGGACTTATATATAATAAAAAAGGAATTAGCATTGAAGCTCACAAAAATTAAAGACCTTGGGAAAGACCAAAGAAAAATAATTAATGCCTGGTCGATGTATGACTGGGCAAATTCTGCATTCTCAACAAGCGGTACAGTAGCTATCTTCCCCGTTTATTTCGTATTTCTTTTCGAACGTTCTTTAGGAAGCCAGATTTCCATCGCTGGATTAACTCTGTCCAGTAGTGGTGTGTGGAGCATTGGGATAGCAATATCAGCCTTGGCAGTAGCTTTCACAAGTCCCCCTCTTGGGATATTAGCTGACAAATTTGCAATAAAAAGAAAATTGTTAATTATATACTGTGCCGCTGGTTCAATTTTTACTGTCCTTACTTTTTTTTCTGTGTACACCAACTCCCCTTGGGCTTGGTTACTCGGTTTCTTCATATTGGCAAACATAGGATTCAATGGAAGTTTCGTCTTTTACAACTCTTTTCTCCCTCATTTAGCTCCTAGAGAGCTTCTTGATGACGTTAGCAGTCGTGGTTACGCATTCGGATACATAGGTGGGGGTCTCCTTTTACTTATACATTTAGTAGTTATTATGGCTGCTCAAAATACAGCGGTAGAAGATGTAATGACAAGAGCGTGTTTGGTTTCAATAGGTCTTTGGTGGTTCGGGTTCTCTTTGTGGACATTTAAATTTCTTCCAGAACCAACAAAACCTGAATTATCAAACAAACTAACTCCTATCGAAGCAATCAAATTATCAATCAGTGAACTACGGAAAACTTTTCAAGGAATATCACACTTTAAACCCGTTCTTTTATATCTATTGGCTTTTTTACTATTTAATGATGGTATTCAAACAATTCTTTCCATTGCAGGAGCTTACGCTGCAGATACTCTTGGAGTCAGTTTAATATTTAATATGATCACAATACTTTTAGTTCAGTTTATAGCTGCTCCTGGAGCACAATTGTTTTCATTATTTGCAAACCAGTCTTCAACAAAAAAGGCATTAATGGCTTCATTGATCATTTGGTGCATAATTATTATCTTGGGCATCGGCATGGCGCCACTTAAACCTTCTTCTCACACCGACTATGACTATCAACTTCATTATTCTCAATCAGACAATAATTATTTACTAGAGTCTCAGCCAAATTTATCGGACTCATTGGAAGATACAGCGTGGGATCTCGAAACACACTCGCTATCTGCTAGATCAAAAATATCGGAAAATGAAGCACTTTTGTTGATTGAAACAGTTGGAAAAAGTGAATACTCTCGGTTTAGCGCTTCGATTTTGGGAGGACCTCATGATGGCTTAAATTCCCTAGGTACAAACAATAAAGCAAATTTAGATAAAGGCCCTCTAGATTGGTTGCCGCGTTTAATGAGGAAATCTATATGGGAGCCACTAAATTTACCAATAAACTCTCAATTCTTACTTCTCGGATCATTAATAGGCTTGATTATGGGTGGAAGCCAAGCTCTTGCAAGAAGCATCTTTGCACATATGACTCCCCAAAATAGAAGCGGTGAGTTCTTCTCATTTTTTGGGTTCACCAATAAAGTTTCTTCGGTCATAGGGCCAATAATGTACGTAATTATATCTGGTACAGTTGACACAAGATCGGCGATACTATCAATAATGATTATAATAGCTTTAGGGACATTAATCCTTAGTCGGGTGGACGTAGATTCAGGCAAAAGAGCTGCGCTGCTGGATAGTAATAAAATATAAGTTTTCTTTAGTTATTGATGGAAATTATTCAATATGCGAGAAGCTTCGATAGGATCATTCACAGTAGCTCCATGAACCCCAAAAGATTGTGCCTTCTCTAAATCTAATGCGGTTTCAATCCCCCAAACACCCACATATAATCCGGTATCAATAGCTTTATCAATAATAGTCTTTGACGCAGACCGAACGTAAGGAAATAGACCGCCCAACCCTGTCGCGTTACATGTTTCTATATTTTCGTCAGTCGCTTCAACTACCAGCAAACCATGGCTTACCTCAGGCAATTTGTTTTTGGATCTGAGAAGCTGCTCTTGATCAAAGGATATTATCGAAACTCCGGGTACACTAGATGGATTTAACAATACTCCATTATCGATCCAATTAGTTGCTACCAGTATATTTCGAAGAATCGATGGCAAAACACTCTCTCCTGACTTAATTTCGATATAAATATGTGCTTGGTTTGAGTATCTTAATAAAATCTCCTCTAGGGTGGGTACTCGCTGTATTTGATCCAATTTATTTGACTCTCCACTTTCAAACCAACTTCCAGCATCAAGTTTCTTTACCTGCTCTAAAGTTGTTCGATCTATAGACCCCACACCATCAGTAGTTCTGTCTAAATCTGGATCATGCATTACTATCAATACGCTATCCACCGTCAAATGCACATCTAATTCTATAAAATTAAACCCTGACTTTATTGCATAGTCGAAAGACGCTATCGTATTTTCAGGGAAATGCGAAGAATACCCTCTGTGCGCTATCAATTTCATATAAACCAAATACCTCAATAAAAATGGATCACGTGACCAAAATTAAATCTTATTACCATCAATAGAAAATCTCAAAGCAGCAAGGATGACCTTGAGTTCTCTAACCGTTTCATCTAGATTATCCGTTTTGTTTACTATTACATAATCAAATAGATCGGCCTTTTCGATTTCGTCTTTTGCTGCAGAAAGTCTACTTTGTATCTGTGCAACGCTGTTTCCTCCTCTAGATTTGATCCGCTCCTCTAGGCTATCCAATGAAGGAGGAGATATGAAAATAAGTACTGACAACGAGTCATAGTTTCTTATATTAAAAGCTCCCTGAACATCTGTCCGAACAATAATATCTTTCCCCAATAAACGTGCGTCATCTACTTGAGATTTCGGAACTCCGTATCGTTCTCCATAAACTTCAGCCCATTCAATTAAAGAATCATTCTCTATAAGTAAATCAAACTCTTTGTTATCGTAAAATAATTGATCAATGCCATGAATTTCGTTAAGTCTAGGCTTCCTCGTAGTAGCAGTAATAGGAACATATAAATTTGGTAAGTCTTTAATCAGAATATCCAGGATAGTGTCTTTACCCACCCCTGATGGGCCAGTTATAACGACCAAAGGTGGGCTAGCAGCCATTTCTTTAATCAAACACTGTCTCAGAGTTGGATGAATCAGGTACCTGCCCATTCTGCCTAAAAGATGAAAGGCGGCCGGCAACTGTTTCTGGGTTTATAGCTGCGAGAACTATATGACCGCTATCGACGATCAATACAGCTTTCGTTCTCCGACCATTAGTCATATCAAGCACAGCATTACGAGCTCTACCTTCTTGAATCAAGCGTTTGGTTGGAGCCGATCCTGGCGCTACAATTGCGATCACTCTGTTCATCGCTACGTGATTACCAAACCCCACATGAAGTATCTCAGGCCCTAATACCATAATCGATCTCCCTTCCAATATTTTCTAGTTTGTTGACGCAACCGCCAAAAAATCTGACCAAAAATTCGGGTACGAAACCTGGGTCGCATCTGAATCTTGGATAACCACTTCTCCATCACTCACTAAAGAAGCTACAGCCCATGCGATTGCTAACCGATGGTCTCCCTCTGAGTTTAGGATACCTCCCTTTAATTTTCCCTTACCGTAGATTACCATGCCATCGTCCTGCTCCTCAACCCGAGCTCCTAGTCTATTCAAAGCAATTACCGTATTCTTAATGCGATCACTCTCTTTAACACGCAATTCAGCAGCATCTCGTATTGTAGTGATCCCTTCTGCCTGGGTCGCAGCTACAGCAATAAGAGGTAACTCATCTATCAACCTAGGTATAATTTCTCCTTGAATTTCGATTCCTTTCAAATCACTTGAGCTCACAATAATATCTGCTACAGGTTCCTTCGAATTCTCAGTCGTCTGTTCAATAGAGATCTTAGCACCCATTTCCCGCAATACATCTAAAAGCCCAGTACGAGTTTCGTTAATACCAACGTCTTTTATAACTATCTCGCTATCATCATGTATAAGGCCTCCAACAATCCATGGTGCAGCAGAACTAAAATCAGAAGGGATTTCTACGTCAATCATGTTAGGGATACCTGGGGAAATAATAATCTTATTTGTAATACTTTCGTTATGGACGTGAATCCCCATATCGATTAGCATATTTTCTGTATGGTTTCTTGATATATTTGGTTCGGTGATTTGTGTTTTGCCTTCAGCAGATAAACCTGCAATTAACAGAGCCGACTTCAATTGAGCACTTGCGATTGGCATATCGTAATTAATGCCTTTTAATTTAGCACCCTCAACACTTATTGGTGGAAATTCACCTCCTGCTTCACCTTCAATATTTGCACCCATCAACTTTAGAGGCTGTACAATCCTGCCCATGGGGCGCTTGCTAAGAGATGCGTCTCCAGATACTACAGCGGATATTAAAGACCCTGAAAGAACGCCCAAAAGAAGACGCATCAAAGTACCACTGTTTTGTGCATCTAAGTATGAGGATGGCTCTTTGAATGAATTTATCCCACTACTCTTAATTACTAGATTGCTTGATACTCCTTTAGAGTCAATACTTTCTTGAACAATATCCATTCCCAAAGTTCCCATCGCTTTTAATGTTGCAATTGTGTCCTGAGCTCGAGGGAAATTAGATATGTTGGCTTGGCCTGAACCAAGAGAATTTAGAATTAAAGCTCTGTGGGCAATCGATTTATCTCCTGGAGTTTTAATCTCTCCTTTGAAACTCTTTGGTTTTAGTAAAGATAGATCCATTATTTCCTCTAACGCCCTAAAGGTTTATCTTTAGAATCTTTATCGAACTTTCGGCTCAATTGCGCAAGTTTATCGCCACCAAGCATTCCCAACATATTTTCACTTGCGGTTGGTACATTATCCATACTGTTATCACTCTCAACTTTACCTGATAACCAATCAGAACGTGACTGATAAGCAGTTTCTAGAAGATCCCTTAGATCATCTCCACCCTCTTCAACGGCTTTTCGGAACTCTTTCAAATGTATATCAAAACTATCAAGCCATCTTAAAATTGAGTCACGATTAGTTGAAAATATCGAATGATGCATATCAACTGATCCAGAGGCTAAACGAGAGACATCTCTAAAACTACCTGCAGCGAGCCTAGACATTTCCCGCCAACTTGGAGATTGAGTTGTCGCATTAATAAGATTGATCGATAGTGCTATAGGGAGATGACTTACTCCTGCAACTAAACTGTCATGCTCAACAGGATCAATAAAAAGCGGTTTTGCTTTAAGAATACTAATTAAACTCACGATAGCATCAATTGATTCAGGTCGAACATCAACTGGTGGGAATATACCATAAGTTGCACCCTCAAATAGTCCTTCTTCAGCTCCGTCAATACCAGGGGTCTCGACTCCAGCCATAGGATGCCCTCCAATGAAATCCACGGTTTTTGGCAGTATTTCTTCAGCCCATTGCATAACTTGTATTTTGGTAGAAGACGTATCGGTAACAATGGTACCTTCTTCTAAACTTGTAGCTATTTCCTCAAAGATTTGTTTGACTGCTTCTACAGGGACACAAATAATTACAATAGAAGCCCCTTCTAAAGATTTGGGCAAACTGTATGAAATTTTATCTACGGCCCCAATCTTTCTTGCTTTTCCCGCTGTTGTAGGTT
The DNA here is from genome assembly GCA_029941095.1 of Dehalococcoidia bacterium. Taxonomy (GTDB): domain Bacteria; phylum Chloroflexota; class Dehalococcoidia; order UBA6926; family UBA6926; genus UBA6926. Next base: position 1,752 of record JAPYRO010000010.1, on the reverse strand, counting down.
CAATGTCATGACCAGTAATTTCAATTCCTTTAATTTTTGATCTCAGCCCCAATCCAATTGAAGCTCCTATTTGCCCTAAACCTATTATCGCTATTTTATGCATATCAGACCTCAATTCTATTATTCAAAACATTTTCATATAAGAGAATATCCAACTACTACTTGACTAAACAAATATACCGGTGGAAATACGATACGCCAAATCGTACTGACTCCAAAGAATAAATCAAGCCCAACTAAAACCATTAAAACAAAAGGTCCATATCTTTCAAGAATGAAGATTTGGGGTAAAAATTTTCTTGGTGAAACCCCAATTAGAATTTTCGATCCATCTAGGGGCGCAAGAGGAATTAAGTTAAACGTACCTAGAACGATATTGTAAACTATGCTAAAAGATAAAAAGGATCCTAACCATACCAACGGGTTCGTAATGTTGATATATATGAATTGAGGGTCTAGAGCATAACTGAACGGCAATATTGGTATAGAAAAAAAGCGGGCAAATAACCCAAGGAACAACGCAAATAAAAAGTTCGAAGCAGGCCCAGCCAGGGAGACAAATGCGAGGTCCCTGAGCGAGTTATTTAGCGCTACTATATCAACTGGTACTGGCTTACCCCAGCCAAAACCTACGAGCAGAAACATTAAACTACCCAAAGGGTCTAGGTGCCTTATAGGATTCAGCGAGAGCCGCCCAGAAATTTTCGCCGTTCTATCCCCCAATTTATACGCGATAAAAGCATGCCCGAATTCGTGTACAGATAAAGCGAATAACAAAGCACTACTGAATGTAATAAGGATAACTGGCAATATCACGAATGTTTGTAAAGAAGGATCCCTAGAAACTATTTGATAAAATAATAACGCCAATTTTTTCTCCAATAATTATTGGATTGCTAACACTTAGATGAGGGAATAGCCAAAGCTTTCTGTCTTCTATTAATTAGTTATTTTCACAATCAAAAACAATTTGACGTGTTTTATTAATAACATCAGGAGATACGCTAACTGATGTAATGCCCCATTCAACTAATTTGGCAGTAAGATCTGGAAAAAAGCTTGGGGCTTGACCACATATCGAACAGGTAATCCCTCTCTTTTTTGCAGTGGTAATTATGTGCTCCAAAGAATACATAACGGCTTCGTTTCGCTCATCAAAATCTTGAACCAAAGTTGCGCTATCTCTGTCAACACCAAGAACTAATTGGGTAAGATCATTAGATCCTATAGAAACTCCATCAATCCCAACATCTATAAACTTGTCTAAAAGTAAAACATTGGATGGAACTTCTGCCATCATCCATAGTTTGAACCCATCTTCACCTCTTTTTAGTCCATATTGCTCTAACAAAGACTTTGTATGAACTAGTTCATCCACGGTGCGTACAAAAGGTATCATCACATGTAAGTTCTTATATTTTTCCCTAACTTGCTTGACGGCCTCTATTTCTATAGCGAATAAGTCAGGCTCTTTAATATATCTCGCTGCTCCACGATACCCGATCATCGGGTTCTCTTCCTCGGGTTCAAATCTATCTCCGCCTCTAAGATTTCTATATTCATTAGTTTTAAAATCTGTTGCTCGGTAAATAACTGGTCTAGGATCAAATGCTGCTGCGAAAGAAGTTAACCCTTCCGCTAATTTCTCTGTAAATTCGGAACCTCGGCCCTCTTCAAGCATCAGCCTTGGATGCTCCCCGATCCTGGCTACAATAAACTCAGCTCGTAATAGACCAATCCCCGGTTGTTGTA
>JAPYRO010000009.1 GCA_029941095.1 Dehalococcoidia bacterium | reverse complement strand
CAGGGAAGAGACGGGTCGCCCAATCTAAACCTTCATGAACCTTTTCCAGAGACTCAATATCCACATCAAATGCAAGGATTTCTACACAAAATGCATTTTCGCTAGATATAGCAAGGCATTCATCGGCACCCGAATAGGTTCGAGCAACTGTCATCTTCCCTGGTTTGGAGATAAACGGTTGGGGAGAAGCTGTGGGTGTATTAGTGGATTCGCTTGTGGGGGTTTCAGAACTATCTAACATTTGCGTTAAGTCTGGAATTGACTTGTCAAAATACTCGATTCTGTTAGGAATTGTATTCTCTATAAGTTTTAATATGTGTGTTTCTATTCTTGAAGCTTTATATCGAAGAGCAAAATACATCGGAAAAGATTCAGATATATCTTCGCTGGAAGGGGATTCTTTTGCATAATCAGATATGAATTGTCCATCATCTTGCTGTGCTTGCAGCCATCCTGGGGTTGAAAGATGATCATTATCTAAAGACGTATGTACCGCCTCATGTAAAAAGACTTCTTCTAGAAGACCTTGCGTTTCATATATTAAACCTTGGTCATGATGAATTAGTAAATTATTGTTACCTCCTCCAAAAAGCTCATCCCCTTTATGAATCCATATTGTCTCTACATCCTTTCTAAGCAATGTAGGTAACTGACCAATAACCTTAAGATATTTTAAGGCCACTTCTTCTGCAATTACTGCATTTTTAAACTCAGGATTCACTTGGACCTCAATGGTCAAACCATCTAGAAACCTTGCTTTGAATAAATGAGGGGTAAGCGTTATCCATCCTTTACGCCGATCATACATTGTCCGTGGAGAGTCTTTAATTTTTTCCAGCTCATAAAATGCAGTCGGATCTGTTGAAACTAGTATTTCAGAGCTAACGAAGAGAGTTCCATGAAAAGGAGGTGATTTAACGAGAGGTTTAGGTGTAGGAGTTAGAATAGCAGTCGGAGTAGACGTGGGTGTAGGTGTCGGAGTTAGAGTAGCAGTCGGAGTAGACGCCGGAAGTACCTGTTCTCCAGTAGCTTCAATATTAGGCTCAGTACTCCCACCACAAGTCACTAGCAACACTATTGCCATGGAGAGAAGTAGTAGCCTTATGAACTTGATCTTCACACAACAATATTACCCCAAATGTCTACGGGACGCCTCAGCTGAAGGAATTTCTTGGTTGCAGTAGCGAGTATTCCAGCGATGAAAATAATACGTTTAGTTTTTATGTCGATCGGTCCCTAACTAACCTTTTATTCACCAGCTTTAAGAAGACAGTTTGCCATTAAGTGCATGTGACATATATTACAGACACACTTAAAGCAAACTGCCCTCAAAATTCTTATCTAGATCTACTTTAACAGTCTGAATGTTACGGCTGTCGATCAGGTCTAGCCATCTGGCTTCTTGCTAATTCATCTTCATCTAAATACTGTTCATTCATGAATTGGAATCCTGCACGCATTCCACTTTCGTTAGTAACTCTATTAACGTCTTGGATCCCTCTTGGCATCACCTCCGGCGAAGCCGAATACGCAATATTGGTCAAATGAGAAGCGAACGTCATAGATGTAAACAATCCTTGTTGCTCATAGTACTGATTTATCGCCATTTTATTTATATGAGTGGAAGCTGGAGGCAACTTCGATATTGTGTTTGCCAGTTCCCAAACCTTATCATCTAGTTCTTCAGTAGGAACAACCCTAGTGATCAATTTAAGATTTAGCGCTTCCTCCGCATCAATCATGGTACCAGTGAAAGCCATCTCTTTTGCTTTCTTCATGCCAACTAATTCAGGCCACACCATCGGCATCATCACACTGCCATAACGAACAGGTGGATAACCAAAAAGAGCATTCTCCGCTGCAATTGTAATATCACAGTGGCAAGCTAATTGGCCTCCGCCAGCTAACGTAAAAGAATGTACTTGAGCAATTATCGGCTTTGGATTATCCCATATAGCTCGCCTATACATTTGAGCAGGGCCATCGGCGGTTGTGGAGTCTATTGCAGGTCTTTCCCCACCTCGCCCTGTCTGCTGCACGTTCATATCATAACCGGCTGAGAAACCCCTGCCAGCCCCTTTAATTACAATACAACGAACGTTGTCATCTTCTTTACCTTCGTTTAAAGCGAGTTCCAGCTCTGCCAACAAAGGCCTACTGAGAGCATTCAATCTCTCAGGACGGTTTAACGTAATATACGCAACCTGGCCGCCAGCCGCTTCCTTTGTTTCATATATAATATTTTCGTAATCAGACATTTCTATCCCCCTCCATATACCCTACTAATAATCGACCGCAATAATATTTGCAGTACAGTAGAGTTTCGCAATCTATTGCTAAAGTGTCAAACAAAAATGAGGTTTTCCTTGATCGTATTCTTAGGCATCACTACAATTGAATAACTATGCAACAGGCAAATAATAAAATAAGCCACTTTATATCGATCCAAGACGTGGACGAGAGTACTTTAATCTCTTTGATTGATTTGGCTTCGGATATTAAATTGAACAACCCGAAGCATTCACTAAACGGAAAAAGCCTCGCACTTTTATTCGAAAAACCTTCCCTCCGAACAAGAATTGCGTTTGAATTGGGCATAGCACAAATGTCAGGCATTAGCGTAAATTTTGATGAAAAAGAGCTGCAAATGGGAAAACGAGAAGCTCTGAGGGATATATCTAAAGTTCTGAGTAGATATGTAGATGCTATCGCAGCAAGGGTTCAGGATCACAATACTTTAATGGAATTAAAAAAATATTCTACGATTCCGATAATTAATGCTCTTTCCGATATTGAACACCCTTGCCAAGCACTAGCAGATCTCATGACTATCAAGGAAAAAAAGGGTTCCCTCCAAGGATTGAATCTAACTTTTATCGGTGATGGAAACAATGTTGCATCGAGCTTGGCCTTAGCTTGTGCTCTGGTTGGAATAAATTTTACTATATCTTCGCCAAAGGGATATGAGTTACCAGACCCAATCATTAAAGATGCTAATAGAATTTCCAGCTATAACGATTGGTCCCTGAATCTTATCCAAGATCCCAGTGAAGCTGTAGAAGCAGCAGATATTGTGTATACGGATGTTTGGACTAGCATGGGACAAGAATCTGAAACTAAAGCACGTACCACTGCTTTTAAAAATTATACTGTAACAAATTCACTACTTAGTAAGGCTAAAAAAAACGCGATTTTTTTACATGACTTGCCAGCGCACAGAGGTGAAGAGATAGAAGACGGTGTAATAGAAAGCCCACAATCCGCTGTATTCGACCAAGCTGAAAACCGGCTACACACACAAAAAGCTTTACTGTTGATGATTTTATCTGATGAACAGGCAAAAGGATCGTAGGGCTGGATTATGTTTCAAACTATAGCAATTGTTGGACGTCCTAACGTAGGTAAATCTTCTCTGTTTAATAGATTATTAGACAAAAGAGTAGCAATTGTAGCTGATGAACCTGGAACTACTAGAGATCGAGTTACAGGCTTCGTTTCAAGAAATGAAGAAAAGGCCATATTAGTAGATACTGGAGGCATCTCTCTTCAAGATGGAAATCAAATTGATAAAGGGATAAGAATTCAGGTCAATTCTGCGATACAAGAGGCGGACGCCTTAATGTTTGTTGTAGATACAAATTCTGGGATACTACCCTTGGACCAACAAATAGCTAACCTCCTTCGTTCGACCAATAAACCGGTACTTTTAGTTGCCAATAAAGCGGACAATACAAAACGAGAATCAACCATAGCAGAATTCTACAAACTGGGTATGGGGGCTCCACATCCCGTAAGTGCTTTACATAGAGTGGGAATCGCTGAGATGGTTGATGAGATTTTTTCATTGCTGCCAGATAATCCTGAATACGCTGATTATCCGGAGGGATCTATCCCAGTGGCGATCGTAGGAAGACCTAATGTCGGGAAATCTTCTTTAATCAACTCGATCTTAGGCGAAGACCGTTCTCTCGTTAGTGAAATTCCTGGGACAACAAGAGATGCAATCGATAGCGAATTTCAGTACGGTGATAGGGATTTTATACTAATAGATACTGCAGGCATAAGAAGAAAAGGCCATATCTCGCCGGGGGTTGAAAAATTCAGTGTTAGCAGGGCTTTACAGGCAGTAGAGCGATCAAAGATCGCCGTTTTAGTAGTTGATGCAAAGGAGTACCTAACTGCGCAAGACCTACACGTAGCAGGGTACGTTCAGGATGCTTACAAAGGATTAGTGTTGGTAATAAATAAGTGGGACCTAGCTCAGGAGGAAGAACTTGATCGCGAGGAAATAGAATCACTTATTAGAAGGAGAATTCAATTCTTCCCAGATATGCCGATACGATTTACTTCTGCTATAAGCGGTAAAGGAGTGATGAGTATTTTTGATGCAATCAAAGATATAGAAGCAGAGAGGATGAAGCGCATTACAACAAGTAAACTAAACCGGATGCTGATGGATGCCGTATCTGCTCATCCTCCCGCGACTTCAGGGAAAAAACGTCTTAAAATATACTATGGTACGCAAGCAGAGGTTGACCCGCCGACATTTGTGTTTTTTACTAATGACCCTTCTCTAGTACATTTTTCATATAAAAGATATTTAGAAAATACCATAAGAAAACATTTTGGATTCAAAGGCACGGCCATAAGAACTCTATTTAAAGCCAGATCAGAAGAGTCATCTGCGGGAGATTAGTCTATGGAAAATTTTATTTATTTTTTAGGGACAATTCTTATTAGCTACATTGTAGGCTCATTCCCGTCTGGACTGATAATAGGTAAATTGAATGGTCTTGATGTAAGAATGAAAGGAAGTGGCAGAACCGGTGCCACAAACATACTTCGGACTTTAGGGTGGAAAGCCGCATTGGTTGTAACTTCTCTCGATCTTTTAAAAAGTTCACTGGTAATACTGGCTTTTGGGTACTTGCTCGGCCCAGTATGGCAATTAATAGCATCGGTTGGAATCTTGTTGGGACACAGTTGGTCTATTTTCGCCGGATTAAAAGGGGGGAGAGGTGTAGTTCCTGCGGTCGGAATCGCTATGGTTATTTCTCCCATATCAGCTATTGTAGGCGTTGGTATAGGGATAATAATTATAGCAATAACGAGATATGTATCTTTAGGATCCTTAGTAGGAACTGCAAGTGCATGTGTATTAGTAATTATTGGAACAATAGTAGTCAGTCAGCCTGCACCATACGGCATACTTGCTATCTACGTGGGATCTTGGATAGTATTTACCCATAAAGATAACATCGGGCGACTCCTTCACGGTGAAGAACGTAAATTAGGTAACGCAACAGACCAAACATGAATGTTTAATTTTTTGGTTGCAAGTTATCATATCTAAGTTATATTAGATTTATCACCATGAATTCACAAATACGATTAGCTACTATTATTGGTACCACTAGTTGGGGAACTACGCTTGGTATTTTGCTTGCAAAGCAAGGGATTGAAACCAAGTTAATAGCACGTTCAAAAGAAGAGGAATATATTCTGAATTCATCAAAGGAAAATTCGGCTCGTCTTCCTGGCCGTTCGTTTCCATCAACCTTATCCTCTAGTTCAGATCTGATCCGCTCTATAGAAAATTCCGATTTAATTGTTATCGCCTGCCCGTCTAATAACTACAGAGAAAATATACAAAGCATAGCGAATGCACAAATTAAACAAACCACTGTTTTCGTAAGCGCAACGAAAGGGCTCGAAAAAAACACCGGAAAGCGGATGAGCCAGCTATTTTCTGAGGAATTTAAAGGACGGTTTGACTCAAATTTTAGTGTGCTCTCTGGACCAAATCTCGCGACTGAAATTGCAGACGGGAAACCTGCTTCTACCGTAGTTGCTTCAAACCCAATAGAAGTAGCTGAACTGGTACAACAAGTTTTCAATTCAAATAATTTCCGGGTTTATACCAATACAGATCTTATGGGTGTTGAACTTGGGGGAACGTTAAAAAATATAGTGGCTATTGGAGCTGGGTTAATTGATGGAATCGGATTGGGTAATAATGCGAAATCTGCATTTATTTCAAGGGCGATAGCAGAAATCAGTAGGTTAGGAATGGCTGCCGGAGCAGAATTAATAACGTTCGCGGGCTTGGCTTGCCTAGGTGATGTTTTAGCTACGTGTTATAGTCAGTTGTCTCGTAATCGGTTTGTCGGAGAACAATTAGGCAAAGGAAAACAAATAGACGAAATCTTAGAGACACTAGGTCAGGTTGCTGAAGGAGTTGATACTACTCATGCTGCCTTGATCTTAGCTAAGAATTTAGGTATCGAGATGCCAATAACTGAACAAACATCAAAGGTTTTAAGAGGGGAAATAGGTGCAGAAGATGCACTTGAAAATTTAATGTCTCGCACTCCTAGGTCAGAAGATCCTTTTCGTACATCTCAAGAATAAATATCATTATTGAAGAAAATGTATAAAGATGAAACGTTCTAGCATAATTTGTTGGTTAGCACCCTTAAGTAAATGCTATATTAGCTATAATACATAAGCCGACAAAATAAGAAAGGTACGGCTTAATAAATATGGATTTTCACTTAGATAACGAACTAAGTTATAAAAATGCTGATTTAATGGATATGAATTCACGATTGAAATCATATCCAGATCTATTATCGGAGGGGTGGGAGCAATCAAAGACAATAGATCTACCAGATGAGTACTCTAATGTATCAAAAATACTAATACACGGAATGGGTGGATCCGCGATTTCAGGGGACCTCCTTTTGAATTTGCTAAATAGAGAAGCTCCAGAAATAGAAGTGTTCGTTCATAGGGACTACGACCTTCCTGGCTGGGTTGGTAAAGACACTTTAGTAATATCTTCGAGTCATTCCGGAGAAACAGAAGAGGTAATTTCTGGAATCGAAGTTGGTAGGAAAAATATGGCCAAGATGCTTGCTATAACGAGCGGAGGAACATTAGAAAAGCATTTCCTTAAGTATAGCCTCCCAGTATTCCCTCTCCCTAAAGAAGGCCCGCCTAGAACTTTATTCCCTTTTGTAGTGGGCCTACTATGTGGCATCTTAGATGCTCTTTCTCTTTCGAATCTATCACTACATATTGATGAAACTCAAAGGGAAATTTATGAGCTTGAGCAATCTTTAAGTCGAAATACTAATGCAATAGCCAACAAAGCAAAAGGGTTAGCAGCCATACTGGACGGGACTGTGCCGATTGTTTATATACCAAGAGAGTTTTCTGCAGTTGGACGGAGATGGAAAGCCCAACTCAATGAAAATGCAAAGATTTTTTCATCTTATGAGCTTCTTCCTGAAGCTCACCATAATTCAATAATGGCACTGGAGAAAGAAACAAACGCTTATATCATTCTCATAACTCCTTCAGTCACTAACGAAAACATTGATCGAAGATACAAAGCCACCAAATTATTTTTAGAGGAGAAAAGTGTCCCTCATGCTACTCTAGCCGCACCCGGGGCTACTATTTTGTCACAATTGCTAGGAGCGTGTTTACTAGCTGATTATACAAGTTATTACCTAGCATTAATTAGGGGTGTCCAGCCTTCCCCTAACGATTCAATAGATCAAATTAAGCGTATATTAAAGAAAAATTACAAAAAATAGTGTACATTGATCTGGTTTGTTCACCTTTGTATTAAGCAGAGGGCTCAATCTTTCTATAAATAACACTAGGTGATTAAAGATACTTAAATCATAGGAGTAAACCCAGTGAAAATTGGAATTCTATCGGATACTCACATGCCCGCATCAACCCCCGTATTATGGCCAGAAGTTAAGGTCGCCTTTCAAGGGGTAGACCTTATCCTCCACGCTGGAGATTTGGAAATGATTGGCGTTTTAGACATGCTTGAAGAAATAGCACCTGTACTGGCAGCAGAAGGAAACCATGACCAAGGCTTAAGCGAACTTGATAGCCGGATCAAAAAGAAACAGTTTCTTGATATCGAAGGCTATAGACTAGGAATGACACATATCATTGACAGCTGGGATCTTGGCGCTAAAAGAGTTGTTCAATCATATCTAGGCGAACTCCCTGATATTGTAGTATGTGGTGACTCGCATTTTGAGTTCGTAAGATGGGAGGACGACATGCTACTGATAAATGCTGGCAGTGCAACCTACCCCCACAACCTAGAATCAAGATTAGGTCATGTTGTCATACTGGAAATAGAATCTGGCAAGAAACCGATAGCAGAAATCATCGATCTAAGTACGATCAAGGCCTGATGTTGAATATATGGAGCGCACGGCAACACTAATATCTTCATATCAAGAATCCGTAATCCCATAATATGAACTGATATCTTTTGGGTGTAATGGCTCGTTTAGGCCATCCCCAAATATCAGAAAGTTCTTGATACTCGATATTAATGTGTATATTTTCTTATTACCCACTATTACCTCAATAATCCCGTTACCCATATCCTTTATCACGTATTAATTTATTTACCTCTACTCCGTCCACCCATACCGTTGATTCTAATCGCCCTAATTTATCTACTCCAGAGACGCTATAATAAACGATCTTATCAGATACCATATTCATCAATAGTGCTTCTACCTCTACACGTTTATCAGGAGAATCAGGGAACTTAACTTGATGTAAAATTAACCTTTCTGCATCCTCCATATATAAAACTCCAGACTCAACGACGTCTACCACTCTCCCCCAACGTTTTAGTACTGATTCGTCTCTTTCCATTATTCTCTACTCACATCAATAATCAATCGATAACTGTTGCAATAGTACCCTAAACAGCTACACTGAATCACCTAATCATTCCCAAAGTGTTACTATTCCAATTGGGAAGGGAAACGTTCTTAGGAGACAAAACATGACAAATAATTTAACGCCATTAAAAGCTGAGATCATTTCTGTTGGCACCGAGATCTTATTGGGGTACATAACGGATACAAACGCAACCTACCTATCACAAAAACTCCCGGAACTTGGGATTGGCAATTACAGAGTAACCACTATAGGGGATAATGTAGATAGGCTAACAAGCGTGCTTGAAGCAGCGTGTGAACGTTCAGAATTAGTGGTGATAACGGGGGGGCTAGGTCCTACTGAAGACGACATAACAAGGGAAGCATTGGCAAATTTAGCCCGGGAAACGCCTGCCCCAGATTCACGCCTCAATTCCCAACTCCTTAAGATTTTTTCTCAACGCGGTATTCCTATGCCTGATAGAAACCTGAAACAAGCTGAAATAATTCCCTCGGCTGAGCCAATAAATAATTCAAGGGGCACCGCTCCTGGCTGGTGGGTTGAAACAAAAGGGACCATATTAATTGCGATGCCTGGTGTTCCAAGAGAAATGTATGAAATGTGGGAAACCGAAGTGGCTCCAAAAATCAACAGCGTTATCTTGAGTAATGATTCTCTGATTAGATCTCGCACCATAAAAACTTTTGGCATGAGTGAGGCATTAGTAGACGAAAAACTTGGTGAACTTCTACATAGTAGTAATCCAACTATCGGAGTATATGCGAAATCTGACGGCATTCACATCAGAATAACTGCCTATGGCCAATCCGTTAGAGAGGTAAACCACTTGATTACTCCTGTAGAACAGAAAGTCGTAAATATAATGGGAATACATACTTGGGGATACGACGACGACACTCTTGAAGAAATCATCTTAAATAGTTGTAGCGATCAAAGTAAAACCATATCGACAATGGAATCATGCACCGGTGGACTTTTAGCTAGTATGCTTACCGATATCCAGGGATCGTCAAAATTTTTCTCAGGTGGTTTTGTGACTTATTCAAATAAAATCAAAGAGAGTATGGGAGTTCCCAAAGATATTCTAGAAAAGTATGGGGCGATTAGCCCAGAATGTGCGACTGCTATGGCGATCAGTGCTCGTGATAAAACGGGAGCGTCCATCGGCATTGGCATTACTGGTATCGGGGGGCCAAATTCTGTAGAGAATAAAGATCCAGGATTAGCTTACATTGCAATCTGTGATAGTAACAAAAGTAAAGTCAGAGAAGGTATTTTTCCCACCAACCGGCAGGATTTTAAATTGAGGGTAGCTAGGACCGCAATGTTTGAGATACAAGGATGGATAAAAGGCGTCATTGATGTATAAAATTAGACCAAGAGAGATGTTAAATATATGGAAACCATAGCAGTACTTACAAGTGGAGGGGATGCCCCTGGAATGAATGCTGCGATTAGAGCGTCTGTTCGTGCTGCATTAGCATCAGGCCTCCAAGTGTATGGGGCAAAAAATGGATTCTCTGGCTTAGTAAGTGGAGACTTCCAAAGACTTCACGCTCGTTCAGTAACAAACATACTCCAGCGCGGCGGAACAATGCTTGGGACCTCTAGATCCATAGAGTTCGAGTCGAAAGAAGGAAGAAAAACAGCAGCGGAAAACTTGAAGTCACATTCCGTCGAAGGTCTAATATTGATTGGAGGCCAAGGAACCGCTGAAGCCGCGTTAATATTTCATAAAGAATACGAGATACCTACTGTGGTAATCCCAGCAAGCATCGATAACGATATTCCAGGAACCGACTTTAGCGTTGGATTCGATACAGCGGTAAATGGAGCTATGGAAGCTATAGACCGAATTCGAGACACTGCTGAATCAAGCGGGAGAATATTTTTTGTCGAAGTAATGGGTCGATCTAGAGGGTATATAGCCTTATACGCAGGGTTGTCAGGCGGAGCTGACGCTATTTTTATTCCAGAGGAAAAAGAAGACTTAGAAGCCTTATGTAAACGTGTTATTGCAGGGCACAAGGCAGGCAAAAGTAGTTTCGTAGTTGTAGTGGCTGAAGGGGAGGAAGCCGGGGGTGCGTTTAGCGTGGCCGAAAGAGTTACAAAACAACTAGGTGAAAGGGTCGAATTTGATTATAGAGTTACGGTTTTAGGCCATCTTCAGAGGGGAGGCACACCTAGTTCAAATGATAGAGTACTAGGCACTATACTTGGAGCAGCAGCTGTAGAAGGCCTTGGAACAGGGGCCTTGCCACATCTAGTTGGGGAAATAAACAACAATATAGTCTTTACACCTCTTGATGAACTAGAATCGATGGAAAGAGAACTACCAAAAGACCTTCTACATTTATTACACACGGTAGGAACCACCTAGTTAGGCAGTTATCCATTCCATAGATCTGTAAATTCCGTAGCCACTATGTCTGCATAATCTACTGGGCCACCTTCCAATAAACCTGCCTTTCTTACAAATGTGACCATTCCGTTTATGAATTCATTTTTTATATTAGCATCATAATATGGTAAGTCTCTTTCGATGAGTCTAGTAATTAATGCGGCTTCTTTATCTGGAAAAAGTTTTGCGCCTACCTCTTCTGCAAGCTGTACATTATCTTTGAGGGCTTTCTGAGCTTTTACTATCGCCCTAACTGCTCCCGCTGCGACTTCTGGGTTTTCATCCAAGACATTTTGGCTAGTTGTAAAAGAAGGTTGGGTAAAATAGAAAGCTTCTTTCGGACCATCTCCTCTGCGGACATCGATTACCTTTTTTGCTATTCCGCTAGTAATAGCAACCTCTGCCCCCATCCCATTTGCCCAAAATCCATCAATTTTACCTTCTATAAGAGCTTCTGCAGCAGAAACACCAAAAGAAGTTCCAGGAATGAGCCCTCCGGGAGGCAGCCCTATAGAAATATTCTCTTTCTCTACATCAATTCCTGCGGAAATTAGAAGTTGTCTGAAGCCCATATCAGGTCCAGGTGCGGCAGCAAGTGTTAACCCACTAAGGCCAGTTAAATCCCCAGGTTCTATATCTATATCTTTTCTTACAACTAAAAACCAGTACATACCCTGTGATAAAGCACAAAGTATTCTAGCTCCCTCCCATCGCGGGAAAGCCCAAAGAGCAGCATGGGCCGGCCCAGCAACAAAGTGGCATTTCCCATCTCTTAATGCAGCAAAAGAATCTGGAACGGGGGAAATCATCTGTATCTCTGCATCGATTCCTTGGTCCTGAAAAAAACCAAGCTCTACAGCAGCTAAAGCAGGAAAATAAGAGTTTGAAACCAAATCCGGTTGAGCAACAATATATTTCATGTTATATCTCCAGAAATCATGGTGGGGGAATTTCCCTATTAGATTATTTACAGTGTATAGATATTATTTGCTACTGGAAATATAAATAGGTGTGTATGATCCCCTAAAGTGTTAGTCGACTATAGAGTTGGGGGAGTCTTTTTGGTAAAAGATTTATGTCTGCAAGTACTTCGTAAGGTAGATCTCCACACATTTCTTTCATATAATCGTGGCCGGCCCTATCAACTGTTAAAAGAAACGGAATTATTCCTTTAGATTTTGTTTCTAAGAGAGCCATATGCGTATCTTGCACAGCGTATTCTTTTTCAGCCCCTTCTCGACTATAGCCACGATCTTGTGGTCTACCATCAGATATAAGAAAAAGGACTTTTGTCTTAGCTTCTACGGAATCAAGTTTTTCTGCTGCATGCCTAATCGCTGGACCCATTCGAGTCGCATGCAGTGGATTTATTCCATCAATCCTTCTTTGGACTTTATCTGAAAAAGGTTCTTCTAGATCTTTAACTGTATAAAATTCAACATTGTCTCTACCATATCCAGAAAATCCATAGATACCGTATGTATCTCCTATAGTCTCCAATGCTCTTATAAGTAGAACAGTAGATTCTTTTTCAAGATCGATAATCCTTCGGTAACTTCTGTTAGCTTTTTCGCGCCTAGACTTTAGCCAATATAAATACTGTTTTGGATCTTCAGGGACATCGTCGTCGTCGTCATTAAGTGCCTTGAGCTCTTTCTCGTCAATGGCTTCAGCGGTTGATGCACTCATATCCAAAAGGAATATTACAGCAACATCTCGTTGCGTCTTGTTACGCCTCCAATATATTTTTTCGTCAGGTGCTGCCCCGGCACGCTTCTCAACAACATATTCTATCGCCGCATCAAGGTCGAATTCCTCTCCGTCAGGTAAACGCTTCTCCTTGCGATAAGTCTCAGGAACCATCATTTCAAACTGGCGCCTCACTTCATTAATCAGTCCAGCATATTTATCCACAGTTTCCTGGTAAAAATCAATGGAGCCTTCAGCAATCACCGACTCATGGATTCTGCACCAGTTTGGCTTGTAATCTAACGCGACAAAATCCCATTCGCTATACAAAGATGTTTGAGGTTGTTCAGCTAATTCTTCTTCGGATTCGACTTCCTCCTTACCAATTCCACCTGGTCCACTTTCGTCCTTAAATTCAGCATCGGGCCCTTCGATAGATTCACTCATGAGGCTTGATATAAATAATCCTGAAGGATCATCAATGTTTCCATCAACAACACTAGATAAATCTATTTCGGCACTCTTTTCCAGGAGTTGCTTAATCATTTCTTCTGTCAAAGGAGGTGATTTTGTCATTTCATCCGTTTGTTGTTGCCCTTTCCTCAAATTAGCCAACGTTTGAACTAGTTCAGGTTTAAAATCTCCCCTGTAATCTACATCCTCAGCAGGTTTATACTCTACATCGTCCTCTGTACCAGACCCTGGGACCATATCCTGTCCACCTACTGAAGCGCTATCAGCTTCTTGTATTTCACTGGTGCCATCTTCACTCAATTCTCCAATCTGTGTCTCATCCCAATCCATATCTGTTGGAGGAGGAGTATTGGGTACTTTGATCAGTAGTTTATATATAATCAAGCATGCCTCAGCAGTGTCTTCTGGCAAGGCGTTTAGATCCATTAACTTATCCAAAGTCGCAGCCATGTTATTAACTACACTTCTAAGATTCCGAGGAACGGGTATTGTTGCATCTCTTTCCAGTAAAGTCATTCTAATAAGTAATTCAACAAGCGCTTCTCTCAAAGGCAGATTCTGGGGAGAAGGGCGACCCATGGTAGCAGCGCCTTGCACGAGCCTATAGGGATCTCTCAATCCCGCATAGGATTGCCGAGTTAAATGATCAATCCGCGCGTCTTCCAAAGCTTGATATATATCTGAAGATAATTTCCTCTGCGGGAATAAATCAAAAAATCTTTCAAATTCCGATAAAACTAGTGCTACAGAGTCCTCGTCAGTTTCTAATTTCGCAGCTTCAGTAACCACTCGTTTTATTCCAAAAACATTTCCTTCTTTTTCAAAATCAAAGTTAAAACTCATAAACTCTAGATGGCCAGTTTGGTGGCTACACAAAACCTTAAACCAAGAAAAATTTTCGTTTTTAGTAGGAAAAGAAGATATCTCATCAGGTAAAAATATATTTGAGCCATCCGTAGATGCCTTTTCCTCTCGCGCCCATCCAAGAGTACGCTCTTTCAATTCAGTAACAGAACGAAGTTGCATGTCACCACCGGTCAATCCTCGAGCATACATCTGTAATATAGGAGCAATATCCTCTAGATTAACTGTCGCTGAAATTTGATCTATAAGCGACTCTCCCCTAGCAGATTCTAATCTAAAAAAACCTAGCCCTGCTGCTTCATTCTGCTGAAGCATCGGCAAGCCTGATTCATACCATTTATCAATATTGCTAATTCCAACTCTTCTAATTATTTCGGGGCAAGAGTGTACAAATTCAACAGCAGCTTCAGGAGAAATAGAATACAGGTTTTCAAACATATCTAACATTTTCGTATGGACATCATATGTTACTTCACCAAAAGATTTAGATCCTTCGTTTAAAAAGATAAGGTAACGTTTACCTCTCTCATCTGCCATTTTTGCCGCAAGGTCCATATATCGAGCTCTTTCATGTCTAGCTATTCTAGGAAGAGCCAATGCCGCTGATCTTTGAGTATCTTTCGTATACTTCCAGTTATTATTAACAGTAGAACTCAAGAGCTTAAGATAACCTTCTGTCGATTCTTTCTCTACTAAAGAAAAAGACTCTCTTGCAAGTAAAAGACATTCTTCCGCCATTTCGCTAGAATTCCCTGCGACACTGTCCAGAATCGCAACATATTGCAGTAAACGTTCTATGGTGAACTCGAGTAATAAAGAAGGGGAGGTTTCAAAAAATTTTGTTGCAAGGGCACCGGATTTCCATGTGCCATGATAAAGAGATTCTCCAGCGTTTATCCACTGTTTCAAATCATTCATATTATGTTCATTTAGGAAAGCCTCTGATGATTTAAAATAAGAGGCAGCTATAGGAGCCGAAGTGGAACAGAGGCGTTTACCTCCTTCAGCCCATAAAGCAAATTCTTCTTGTTTATCAATATTATTCAGAATTTCAATAGTTGCACGAAAATATTCTGCGGTTGCCTCCCATGCTCGAAAAGAAGATCTTGAAATTTCTAAAGCATCTTGCAACCACAATAAATAATTCTCTACATCTATAAACCGTTTTTGTGCTTCCCCATTCACCTGACTAAAAATCTGTGAAACGGAAACCGGAAGAGCTTGAATCTCTTGAGAAAGAGCTTCTATCTGTTCTTCTTGTGAGGTATATGGCATAAAGATTCTCTACTCAAAAATGCTTGTTATTATTTCGTTTATGCTTCGTTGAACAGAAGGGTCATCACTTAAAGCCTGGGCTACCGCTGCCTCACATGCTCTCCTGGGCGATATGCCTTTAGAAATTAAATTGCCCGCATATATAAGTAGTCTTGTGCTAACCCCTTCTTGCAATCCATGTTCTTTAAGATTTCTTACCTTTTCTGCCAGCCTCGCTAATAAATCAGCATTTTTCTTATCTACACCGCTCTCTTTTTGTACAATTGCTGCTTCTTGCTCTCTAGGAGGATATTCGAATTCCATCGCTATAAATCTTTGTCTTGTAGATTGTTTCAAATCCTTCAAGGCACTTTGATATCCGGGGTTGTACGATATTACCAGTAGGAATCCATCTGCAGCCTCTATGATTTGACCTCGTTTTTCAACTGGCAAAAGTCTTCTATGATCAGTTAAAGGGTGAATTAGAACCGTTGTATCTTTTCTGGCTTCAACTACTTCATCTAAATAACAAATAGCTCCTGCTTTCACTGCTCTTGTTAAAGGGCCATCTACCCATCGGGTTTGCTCTCCGTCTAACAAAAATCGACCTACAAGATCACTTGCGGTTAGGTCTTCGTGCGATGCTATCGTAATTAAAGGTTTTCCTTGTACGTCGGGGTTTTGCTTATTTCCTTTTCTAACCGTAGACATGGGCTTCCCCAGGCGCCAAGCCATATATTCGACGAAGCGGGTTTTGCCACAACCAGTGGGGCCTTTTAACAAAACTGGTATCTTTTGCTCATATGCGGCCGTAAAAACTTCAATTTCATCTTGGATTGGAAGATAATAGGGTTCCTCATCTATTGTAAATTCTTCTACTTCATATGCATGATAAGGTTCGCTATTTGTATCTACTACCGAACTATTTGATTTTTGTGGCATTATTACTTTAATCCTCCAATACAGTAAAAATACTGTCGTTTGTTATTCTAAGCGTTTTGGGTACGCTCCAACCAAACATCAAGAACTTTTGCTTCTACATCCTCCAAGCTAGGAGTTGTATCAATCACCACATCAGCAGTACTAGCTCTCTCTTCATTAGATAACTGTGAGCTGATTCTTAGCAAAGCTTGTTCCTCCGTTAAATTATTCCTTTTTTGCAGTCTGGCCGATGCAACCTCAACGGGTGCCGCTGTAACCCAAACTTCATCGACTAGAGCAGTCCAATCAGCTTCGATCAATATAGCAGCTTCCAAGACAGCAACTTTTACATCGTTTGATCGATGATCATCCAATATCTGGTCAACCATATCATAGATACGAGGCCAAGTAATAGAATTCAGTGTTTTAAGGTGCTCGGGATCCGAGAACACAATCCCTCCTAATTTTTGTCTGTTAATTTCCTTGGTTTCTGGATCTGCTAAATCTTCTCCCCAAGTAGCAATTATGTCCTTCCATGCATCTGTTCCGGGCAGATAAGCTTGGTGTCCTACCAAATCAGCATTAACAATTGTGGCTCCCAAACGATCAAGTTGTTCGGAAACCGTTGTTTTTCCACTTGCAATTCCACCTGTTAATCCAATTACTAGCATTAATCCTCCTAATTGTACTTTACCACTGTAAAGCGTGAAGTTATCATAGCTCCTTACTTTAGTTGTCTGAGAAGATCTATAATAAACGAATTACGTCAGAAAAGTAATAAGATTTAGTCTACACCAGTAAACTAAAGCACAGCACCATAAGACCAAAATTATCGGGGGAATTTAATGAATAGCGAGGAAAAAAATACGGCTTTCCGTAATCTTCCTAGCGTGGATAGCATATTAAATAGTAAACATCTAAATGACCTTGGATATGATGATGGCGCTTTTTTTATGACCGAAATT
>JAPYRO010000008.1:13504-17327 GCA_029941095.1 Dehalococcoidia bacterium | reverse complement strand
GTATTGGGCTGATTAAACTTAATAATCCAGTAAAACCAATTGACGAAATTAAGATCCTAATGGCTATGGCGCCAGTACGTTGGGGCATGACATCAGTATTTAATGATTCAGAGGTTTGTTCACTTACAGAGTAACCAGAACTAGTGGATGTTCCGCAAACTGGGCAGTACTCTACGCCAGCATCTAAGGAGTTACCACAATTTTTACAATATGATCCTGCACTCATGGCTATTGCTCTCCTAAGGTTAGAAAATGATTTCTTGATATACTGTGCTAACGATTGTATAAGAGAATCGGGCGCGCTTCAAAATTAGAGTTCCCGGCATAGATAGGATTTATAATATGTCTCTCAGTACGAATTTAAATAAAACTAAGTATTTAGATAAGGACGAATTAGCGCAGGTTAGATTTATAGTTCAATCTGGCCTGAATACGCAAGATCTAATGGCATCAATAAGAACATATTTATTGAATATTGGGAAAAGCAAATCGGTACGTCAAATTAACAGATACATTAAACAGTATGGTGAGTTTAAGGCAGAGATTGATAAAAAAGATACATCAATTAATTGGCATGATTTAGCTTATTTCCACGAATTAGGTATAGAAAGCAGTCATCTTAATATGATTAGGAATGTCGTTTCTTGGTTAGATAGATGGAGCATTGGACCAATAAATAAAGTACCCACCTATCGATGGGCACAATGGTGCAGTTATTTGATCACCTATGCAAACGACGTATTAGACAGGCCGATAGATTACTGGGCGCTAGCAGAATATTATTTGAGGCTGGATTATGGTATCCAGAATGGGGCGGGCGAAAAATGGGTGAAGGCTTTACAGGGTCGAGATTTTTGGCTGACTCATAGACCATGGGTTAGCGCAGAGAGAGAAACTCAATATTTACATCTTATTTCAGAAGGTAAGATCGAGCCTCTAACCAATTTGGAAAAATCGAAAACTGATATAACAACTATTGGTCATGAAGATAAGAATGGAGACACGTTCGTTGTATCTGCTCAGCATGCTTCTGTAGCCGACGTGATGACTCGGCTAAATTCCGATAAATTATGGGATCTTCCGAGTAATCAATTGGTTCATTGGCACAAAAAGCGTACTGACAATGAAGAGCCAACTAGTTGGGTACTTGCCACAGCATCTCCAGTATCTTGGGATTCTAGAGGAGATATAACACACAGTGGTATTATTGAGGTCGACTTTTTTGCTGACTAACTTTGACGAGATTGATTATTGTTAAGAGGCCACCAAAAAAATAATATTGACAGTGAGAGGATGGAAATTGTTGAAAGAACATTTATATCTGGCCATTGCAGCTGCAGTGTTTTTTTTAGTATTTATTTTGTTAGCAAATTCCACCGCTTTTGTGAGATTAATTAACTGAAAATATTTGAGTTATTAAATGGATTAAATAATACAAAGTCTTATCATTAGATTGTTTTATTGGTTTATCATGTAACATGGTGTATAGTTTTTTCGGTTTAATCTGCGAAGAGAAAGATCACGTTATTAGCCGAGGTGGTGGAATCGGTAGACACGCTGTCTTGAGGGGGCAGTGGGCGAAAGCTCGTAGGAGTTCAAATCTCCTCCTCGGCACCAATAAAAGTATCTCACTGGTATTTTTAGCTTGAGCGTAGTACGCTTTCTTTCTTGATAAAAGAGGGCGACGTACTCAAGTGGCTTAAGAGGGGGGACTGCAAATCCCCTATTCGTGGGTTCGAATCCCGCCGTCGCCTCCATTAGTGTTTAGAAGGAGTTATTGGCATTGAAAGGGATATCAGCGAAGAGGGCTCGTAGGCAGTCACTCATACGACATGAGATCAACCGGCATAGGACTCGAACTGTCAGGACCGCAATAAAAACTGCTAGAGAGTCGATTCTCTCAAAATCTGATGATGCCAACGAGACTTTAAAGCTCGCTTCTGTAGCGCTAGAACGAGCTGGCTCGAAAGGAACAATACATCGAAATAATGCTGCTAGACGTAAAAGTCGCCTAGCAAAGATGTTGAATCAGATGAACAAATAATCAAGCTGAGTATATCAAATTATATTTTAAGTCCTGACTTTGCCGCCTCAGCTATTTTTGCGAAAGCGTTGGGATCTCTCACGGCTACGTCTGCTAGGATCTTTCTATCTATTTGAACATCTGCTTTTTTTAGGCCATTCATAAATTGGCTATATGGCAACCCATTTATTCTCGCTGCGGCATTTATTCTGGCTATCCAAAGCCGTCTCATATCAATTTTCCGCTCTCTCCGATGTTCATAGGCATATCTGAGAGAGTGTAGAAGAGATTCTTGTGCTCTTTTATGCAGCCTATGGCGCGTTCCCCATTGGCCTTTCATCGCCTTGATGATTTTTTTATGTTTGCGGCGGGTTTTCGGGCCGCCTTTTATACGGGTCAACTTTGGTCTACCTCCTAAAAAATAAAATGGGCTAGGCTCCTACACGCCGTATGGGAGCAATCTTTTCATTCTTCCTTTGTCTGCGTCACTTAACGGGAACTCATCACTATACATTCGCTTGGTGGATTTAGGTTTTTTGCGCCTGAGATGACTTTGATGTCCCTTGCGTTTCATGTATTTACCCGAACCCGTCATACTAATTCTCTTCTGGGTTCCCTTGTGGGTCTTCAGTTTGTACTTCGCCATTTGTTTCCGTGCCTTTCTCGGCTTTGTTTTTCTTGGTTTTAACCGGTGCTAGCACCATACTTATACCTCTTCCCTCTATTTGGGGCGGGGTATCCATACCTGCTATATCTTCCACATTTTCTGACATTTTCCGTAATAGATCAATCGCTAATTCGGGATGAGTAGATTCCCTTCCACGGAAAACCACAGATACCTTAACTTTATCTCCATTTGTTATCAGTTTTCGAACAGTTCTACTTTTAAAATCAAAATCGTGTTGCCCAATCTTGGGTCTCATTCTGATTTCGCCTAGCGACTGGGTGTGTTGCGATTTTTTGAGTTCTTTTTCTTTCTTTGATTGTTGGTATCTGAATTTACCGTAATCAAGCACTCTACACACTGGCGGCTGAGAATTAGGAGAAACCTCGACAAGATCCAGATCTCGCTCTAAGGCTAGATCTACAGCCTCCCGAACTGACATTACTCCAAGCTTTTCGCCTTCTTCGGTTACCACAAGAACTTCTCTTGCGACTATCCGACCGTTTACTCGATAATCTTTCGGTATCTTCTTTCCCCTTTTGTTTTAATTGCTTGTCCGTAGATAGAGAATATACACAGCAGCTTTATCCTGCGTCAAGAGTAATGGCACAGGAACCTATGTGTTTTTAATTGATATAACCTTTTTCTTTTCCTTCTTTGATCTCTTTTTTGCTTAGGCCGATAACATTTTCTAGTATGTACTCGTTATCATCTCCGATCCATGGAGCTTTCACTGCCGCAGAAGCTTGCGAAAGTTCTGGGATTCCAGGAAGACCCTGATGTGATAACAGACCCCATGTATTATGTTCCACTTCAACTATGTGATTACGTGACCTTAAGTGATGATCGTGATATAAATCTTCCCCATTCATCGCGATCCCGGCAGGCACTCCGACTTTTTGTAATATCGATAGAGCTTGGTGTGGTGTAAACGATTTTGACCAAACTTGAATGACGGAGTCTAGGTCTTCTCTGTTATCTGAACGTTTTGCATGCGTCGCAAATTTTGGATCGTTGGCAAGCTCATCTCCTCCGACCGTTTGCGCTAGAGTGTTCCATTGCTCGTTATTCTCACACGCTATAACTATCCAACTGTCATCATATTTACATTGATAAGAACCGAAAGGGGATAAGTT
>JAPYRO010000008.1:0-13494 GCA_029941095.1 Dehalococcoidia bacterium | reverse complement strand
GTGTAATCGAGGATTGCTGGTCCCATTAATGCTCCTTGACCGTCGATTTGGCATATCTCTATTGTTTGACCATTACCTGTAAGGTCTCTATATTCCAAGGCTGCGATCGCGGTTAAAGCCACAAGTCCAGCTCCGACATAATCCGGTAACACTCCTTTTGCATGAGCTTGCATTGGTGAATCTTCGTGTCCCCAAAGCATCGATAAACCGCTAAATGACTGGAGGTTGTTACCGTATGTAACCCACGTGTTCAGCGGCCCGGTTTTTCCCATTCCAGGCATACCAATCTGGATAATATTCGGGGTGATTTTTGATAACTCTGAGTACCCTAATCCCAACCTTTCCATTACTGTCGCGCTAAAATTGTCTACGACAAGGTCACTTTTCTCTACAAGTTTTTTGAAAAGCTCTTTACCCTGGTCGGTTCTAAGGTCGACTGTGCAGCTCAGTTTAGCTCGATTCATATCTGGGAATAAAGCTCGACCGGGATCTCTGTTTGCTTCCAAGCTGTTTGATTCAACTTTTATAACTTCAGCACCATAAAAACCTAGAAACATCGTTCCTATTGGTCCCGCGAATGCTCTTGTCATATCTGCAACTCTAATGTCACTCAGTAGAGATTCACCAGTATCGCTCGTGCGCTTTCCTTCAAAAGTTTTCTTGGGCTTTTGATTTGCTATTTCGTTAATTATTTCTTCTGTGTGCTCTCCAAGCAATGGAGCTCCCTTCGGGTCTACCCAAGGTGTTTCCGATAAAATTGCTGGAGCGCCTGGGATTTCGTATTTTCCTACAACAGGATGTGTGACTGATCTAAACCAATTCCTTTCCCGCATATGACGATTCGTAACAAAATCTTCAAAAGAGTTTAACGGGGAAACAGCTATGCCACGTGTTTGGGCTTGTTCAACAAAATCATCTCTATCAAACTGTTTTATAAAATCTTGTATAAGAATTTGGGCTAAATCCTCGTTATCGGTTCTGTACTGAGAAGAATCCCAATCGTCTCCAGATAGAACTGGATCATCCATCCAATCTTTGGTTAGTTTTCTCCAATGCCCCGTCATGAAAATGGCGAGCTGAACGTAACCTCCGTCTTTTGTTTCGTAAATGCTGGCATTACCGCCTGAAAGACCTGGACGTTCCACTATTTCACTACGGTCGCTATATCTAGCCACCGCACTGACTCCAGCGTAGGTCAAAGCTTCTTGCATCGATAAATCGATTCTCTGGCCGGTTCCTATTGTTCTCCGCTTTCTGACTGCGGCAATACCTAGATATGCCCCATGTATTGCAGCGATTTGATAAGTCAATTGACATGGTAAGACCACTGGAGGCCTAGTGTTATCCCCTTGACTCATCATGGCACCCGACATAGCGGCAATTATTGCATCGTTAGCAGCGAATTGGCTATAAGGGCCTGTTTGTCCAAAATGAGTTAAGGATACAGTCACTAAGCCTTCATTTAACTGAGATAAAATTTCTTGTCCAAGGCCTATTGAATCTAGATAGCCTGGTGGAGTTGATTCAATTAAAATATCAGCATTCTCTAAAAGGGTTTTAAACGTCTTTTTCTGCTCGTTATTCGCTATATCTAATACTAAGCTTCTTTTATTTAGGTTGGCATTTAGGAATGGAATGCTTCTCTCTTTATCGCTTATGTCACCGGCAAAAGGAGGGAGCAGTCGATTCGGATCACCTTCTGGAGGCTCCACCTTTATTACATTAGCACCCAAACCGGCTAGAAACCCTGAAGCATACGCTGCTGCCATGCCTCCGATTTCGATCACTTTTAAGTGCTCAAGAGCACGGTTAGTAGTTTGTTCCATTCTAATACCCCCCTTAACGACTATCGTCCCTCGATAGTAAATATAAAAACAAACTGAACTTAGACAATAAGCTTAGATTAGCTACTAGTCAATAAATTAGTGGGAAGGCCTATCTCCCCCTTGGAATACTCAATAAATTCTTCGAATGATTTCTCTCCCAAATTTTCGTTGTTACGTAGCCTGACAGATACCGAGTTGTTCCCTTGTTCATTATCTCCAACAATCAACATGTAAGGAGTCTTTTGTAGCTGTCCTTCTCGGATTTTTGCACCCATTCTTTCGCTTCTATTATCAACGGTCACTCTGAATCCTTCTAAGACAAGTTTTCTCGCTAGTTCTGCTGCATACTCATTGTGCCTATCTGCTATAGGAATTATTGTCGCTTGTGTGGGTGATAGCCAGGCTGGAAACGCACCAGCATTATTTTCGATTAGAATACCCATAAATCGTTCAAGTGACCCTAGGATTGCTCTGTGGATCATAACAGGCCTGTGCGCATTGCCGTCCTCACCTATGTACTCAAGGTCAAATCGTTCTGGCATATTGAAGTCTAGTTGGAATGTACTCAGTTGCCAGTCTCGACCTAAAGCGTCCGTTGTAAAAAGATCAATCTTCGGCCCATAGAATGCTCCTTCATTTTCAATCTCTTCAAAATCCTCTCCTGATGAAATTAATGCTGATCTTAAAGCTGTTTCCGCTTGATCCCATATTTCGTCTGTACCAACACGTTTTTCCGGCCTTAAAGATAAAGTGAATCTTGGTTTTGATAGGCCGAAAGCCTCGTAAGTGGTGCGCATCATTTCTAGTAATCGCATAATTTCTTGCTCAATCTGATCTACGGAACAGTATATATGGGCGTCATCTTGGGAGAAACTTCGTACTCGAGTCAACCCATGTGTCACACCAGAACGTTCATATCGGTGTAGTCGCCCAAAGTCAGCGTAGCGCAGAGGTAAATTTCTATATGAATGTAGCTGTGCTTTATATATAACGCAGTGCCCAGGGCAGTTCATTGGCTTTATGCCAAATTCTCGTTCGTCTACATTAGTAAAATACATATTACTTGCGTAATTGTCATAATGCCCAGATTGTTTCCAAAGATCGGTTGCGTAAATTTGAGGAGAAATTACTTCTTGATATCCGTAATGCTTGTACGACTCCCTGATAAATTCAATCATTAGGTTGTACACCGTAGTACCTTTTGGAAGAAAAAATGGGCTAGCTGGTGATATTGGATCGAAAAAGAAAAGGTCTAATGCTCTACCTACTTTTCTATGATCGAATTTTTCAGCTTCTGCTAGTTGCTTTAGATGTTCATCTAGGTCTGAAGATGATGCGAACAATACCCCGTATATTCGTTGTAATTGAGGGCGATTTTCGTCTGCTCTCCAATAAGCTCCTGCGATTCTAGTTAGTTTGAAATAACCAATCTTATCTGTTGATTCGACGTGGGGGCCCTGACATAGATCTGTAAATCCGTGATGAGTGTAAGTGGAAAGGTTTTCGTCGGGTATACTTTCAATAATTTCAACCTTATATGGCTGGTCCGAAAATTTCTCTATGGCTTCCTTTCTTGTAATTTCATTTCTCTCAAATGTCGAATTTGATTCCATGATTTCTCTCATTCTTTTTTCAATAGACACTAGATCTTCTGGAGTTATCCTTTCTTTGAGGTCAAAATCATAATAGAATCCGTTTTCTATGGGTGGGCCTATTCCCAACTTGGCTTCCGGAAATAAAGATAATACAGATTCTGCCATAATGTGCGCTGCTGAATGACGCATTTTAATCAAATTTTGGTTTTTACCTTGGTACTCATTTTCAATTAGATTTTGGTGTGACAATTGATTCAACGTGCCCTTTCTATCGATTACTATGAAACCATTCCTGTATGGAGTCGCCGCTAACTCATTTTATCCTTTAATTGCTCTAATGGTAATATCAATAATAAAGCAACTGTAATTATTAGTATTCTAAAATACATGAAAAGGAAATTAATAGTTTTGCCAGAGTTACCTACAGTAGACGCCTTTCGGCGGTACTTGATCAAAGAAAATCTAATCGGAAATCGAATTATTTCGGTAGATGTTAGCTGGCCTCGATCAATTATGTTACCCCAGAAAGACCTTTTTTTTGCCATGGTCAAAGGATCTTATATCATAAGTATTCATCGTAGAGGTAAATGGCTTTTCATCGAGTTAGACAAAGGAACCCTAGGCATTCATCTTCGTATGACTGGATCTTTGTTTGTAATCGGGAGTTCTGATCAACCAGTACCGTATGCAAGGACCAATTTTGATTTAGAAGGGGATCGCAAACTTGTATTAAGTGATCCCAGAAAATTTGCAAAACTTTGGTTTGGTACTGAGACCACAGAAATTTTGTCTAGTCTAGGGCCCGAACCGCTCAATGATTCTCTAGAACCCAATGAAGGCTTCCGGTTTGATGAATTTTCCAAACATTTTGTTAATAGAAATATCTTGGTCAAGACGCTGTTGCTTGACCAGAGGGTCGTAGCTGGAATCGGGAACATATACGCTGATGAAATACTTTTGCACTGTGGCCTTTCCCCTTTTGTTAAAACCACAGAATTAAAAGAGGCGAGAATAATATCTATATATGAAGGTATTGTTAACGTACTTGGTGAAGCGATAAAAGAATTAGATATACTTTTAGGCAAAGGGGTGTTACCTACCGGCAACCAAGAATCCAAGAAGCATTTTAAATTACCTAGGTTTAAGGGCGCTCAATGTCAAATATGCGGATCTAAAGTATCTTGGATTAAACTTAATGGCAGAGGAACATATTACTGTGGCAGCTGTCAAAAATAGTTTTAATAAGTTTCGTAGTCTATTTAAATCTCCACTCTAGGGTTGACAACACCCACTATAAAACTGAAAATCGTTTTAGACTGAGTTTAAAAAGTATATCTCGAGTAAGGGGATTTTCGTTATGGTAGACAAAGAGATGACGAGCCCGTCAGATAAGATGAGGAGCGATCGTTTGTCGAAAAAATATGGCCATGCTCGTATCGGGGTTGTAGGAGTCGGCGGTGGAGGCACCAACGCCATAGCAAGATTGATTTCGCAAGGTCCTCACAATTTAGAATTTATTTGTGTGAATACAGACACCCAGTCATTACAATATGTCCAGGGAGCAAAGAAAATTCAAATTGGCTCGGATGTAACCGGTGGTTTCGGAGCGGGAGGAGATCCCGAGACTGGAGAATCTGCAGCAGAAGAATCTAAAATTGAATTAGCTGAAGCACTCCAAGGTATGGATTTAGTATTTATAACTGTTGGCATGGGTGGCGGAACTGGTACGGGAGCTGCTCCTATAGTGGCACGGATTGCCAAAGAGCAAGGGGCTCTAGCCATTGGATTAGTTACAACTCCTTTTGCTTTTGAAGGTGAGCGCAGAATGGAAATTTCGCTTTCTGGTGCGGAAAGATTGAGAACAGAATGCGATAATTTGATAATTATTCATAATGATAGGCTTTTGAGATTGGTAAAAAAAGAAATGCCAATCGATGAAGCTTTTGCGAGGGCTGATGAAGCAGTTACTCAGGGTATAGCGGCAGTTTCTCAGTTGGTGAACGAGCCGGCCGCAATTAATGTAGATTTTGCCGATGTCCGCTCTGTTCTATCTATAAAAGGTAGATCTTTAATGGCCGTAGGTATGGGAGAAGGCCCAGATGGCCCGATGGAAGCCGCACAGCAGGCGGTTGAAAATCCTTTGCTTGATATGTCAACGGATAAAGCACAAGGAGTGTTGTTCCAAATAGTAGGGGGACCGGATATGACCCTCGGACAAGTGAATTCTGTAGGTAAGTTAATAGCGAAAAATGTTGATAAAAGAGCAATCATATTTTTTGGAATGACAACCAAAGGGTATATGCAAGGTAAGTGCCAGGTTACCATTTTAGCCACTGGCATACCTTTGGCTGAATATACCGAGACCAATAATATCCCTCAGAGTGCGCAAATGAACCGGTTAATGGCAATGCCTTCTGTATCTAGAGATTAGATATATCGATAGATTTCCTATTCCATTATGGGTAACATAATATTTTGTGGGGGGGGGAATGATTTAGTAATGGATAATTCACTGGATTTACTGCGGATATTTTCTGAAGTGGGAGGCCCTTCCGGATATGAGAGTAGGGTGAGGGAAATCCTTGTAGATAAATTCAAGCCGATTGCGAGAAGCGTTGAAACCGATCAAATGGGATCAGTTATCGCTGATATCAGTGGAGTTAATGATTCCCCAAAAATAATGCTATCAGCGCATATGGATGAAGTTGGCCTGATGGTAAAAAATATCACAGAAGAAGGCTACATAAAATTCCAGCAACTTGGAGGGTGGCTTGATCAAGCTATCGTGAATCAAAGATGGATTATTTTAAATGACAAGAAAGATGTTCTTGGGGTAACGGGTATTAAAACGGTTCATGTCATGCCACAAGAAGATAGAAAGAAAATTTTTGATGCAAAAGATCTGTTCATTGATGTTGGAGCTCCAAGTAGAGACTATGTGATGAATAATCTTGGGATATCCCCTGGTGATCCGATAGTTCCCTTTAGCCCTTTCTCAGTTTTGAATGATGGAGACTTGTTGCTTGGAAAGGCTTGGGATGACAGAGCAGGGCTTGCATTGATGGTTAAAGTGATAGAGGAAATCCAATCATCAAATTCAGAGAAGGTAAATTCGATATTTGCCGTCGGAACTGTACAAGAGGAAGTTGGCTTGAGAGGAGCAACGACTAGCTCGTACATGGTGGATCCTGATATAGGAATAAATTTGGAGGCCGGTGTAGCGGCTGATTTCCCAGGCATAAGCACGGATGAATCTCAAGAAAAAATTGGTTTGGGGCCAACGATTTTCTTACACGATAGTTCGATGATCCCAAATCTAAAATTGCGTGATTTTGTTAGCCAAGTCGCGGAATCCGAGGGGATATCTTTGCAATTTAATGTGTTAACCGGCTACGGGCAAGATGGATCTGCCCTTCAGCGTTCACGAGGAGGTACTCCTACGATTAACATAGCTATTCCAACTAGATATTTGCACAGTCATAATTCGGTAATAAGCTATAAAGATTTTCAACAAGCAACTAGATTAGTTCGTGTTCTCGTGGAGAAACTCGACTCAAAAACCGTAGAAGAAATTAAAAACTTTTGATTCTTACGAATAAACTAAGGGGACAAGAAACATTGGTGGGCCGCCTGGGAATCGAACCCAGAACCTTGAGGTTAAAAGCCTCCTGCTCTGCCGATTGAGCTAACGGCCCGAAAAAATCTTTACTTAAGGGTAGCTTTTTTTTTAGTGTTTAACGAGACCAATACTAGAAATTGGCCAGTACCTAAACCACGCTTTCCCTATTATTTGTTCTTTTGACATCATTCCCCAACTTCGGGAATCTTGACTAATTGGTCTATTATCCCCTAACAAAAAAAAGTACCCATCTCCTACTAATAGTTTATGTAAATTGCTATTGTCACTATAAATAGGGTAATTTTCTTTTACAATTTTCTCGTTAACATAAACTTTCCCATTTTTAATACTAACTGAGTCGCCTGGAACACCAATCACTCTTTTAATCAAATGTCTTCCGGTTGGCTTATTCTGTTCAAATATGACAATGTCTCCTCGGCTCGGGGGTTGACTATTAAGGTTTAAACCTTCTGAGGTAAGTATTTTATTTAGCTCCAAATAAGATAATTTGTTGACAAGTAAGTAATCACCGTCACCTATGTTTGGCATCATGCTGGTGCCTTCAACCATATAATTTTGTAAACTAGTATGAATAATAATGAAAGCCACCACTGCTATTACTAGTGTTTGTAAAATCTCTTTGATGAACGATCTAATCACTGTAAATGACCTTTGTTGGAATCAAGGTTTAGTCTCACGAAGGGTCGGGCATTTGTTCGAATTGTACTTGATCTATAGCGGTTAATAGTATCATTATATGTGTATTAGCCATCTTAGTCTAAATTATTACCATCTGGATTGTATATTCGTGATGTTTTTATAAGGCTAGAACTGATTGAATTGAGGACAATTCAAAATGACATTAAATAAGGGTTAGATTGATGAAAAATAAGATAGTTCAATTATTTATTCTTATGATGACCGTTTTCCTTTTTTCCGCTTGTTCTGAAGCAATTTCTATCAATGGGGGAGGAGCGGACGAAATTGATGGACAGGCACCCGCGATAAATGGAACTGAGACGCAAATGCAGTATTCTGTGTCACCAACTAATAGAGGATTTAATACTAGTTTTGTTTCGGAAAGTACTTCTCAAGGGATATGGGTTTCAGGTTCTGGATCGGTAACCCTCGAACCTGATATTGCAACAGTTGTTTTGGGCGTAGAAGTATTGGATGATAAAGTTTCTGATGCAAAGCGGAGGGCTGCAAGTTCTAGCAGTAAAGTACTTCAAGCGGTAAAAAGTAGCGGTGTTGCTGATAAAGATATTCAAACCTCTAATTTATCTATTCAACCAAGATACGAATACAAGCCAACAGGGCGAGAACTTATTGGTTATGCGGTCAGCTGGGATATTAGAGTAACTGTTGTGGATCTCGACGGGATTGAAAACTTGATCGATAAAGCTGTAACTGCAGGTGGAGAAGATATAACCATAAACTCAATATATTTCCAAGCTAAAAATAAAAAAATAGCTGAATCAGAGGCCAGGGCTATTGCAGTTAAAGAGGCAATAGACCATGCTCAGGAAATAGCAACCTCTGCGGGAATTAGTCTAGGTAGACCATTTTTTATTAGCGAATCATCTAGTTCGCCTGTTTCCTCAGATTATTATGGCGGTATGGCTATGGCTTCAATGGAGAGATCGATGTCTATTCCGGTCGAGGCTGGTTCTTTGGAAGTAGTTGTATCCGTGCAAGCTAGATTCTTAATCGAGTAATTTAAGAAGTACTTTTTTCTCAATATTTCTACAAGATCTATCGAGTACCACATTGTCAATGATATAGTTGGGACTACAAAGTTTGTAAGGGGGTTTCATGGTACTAAGTGATCGAGATATACGTGTTGCTCTGGATAAGAAGCGTATTACTATTGACCCTATACAAGATTCAGATATACAGCCGGCAAGTGTTGATGTCCATCTAGATAGAAAAATATTGGTATTTCGTAATTCTCGCAGACCCTTTATTGATATCCACGAAGATGTTAGTGACTTGACTGAGATGGTGGAAATTAAAGATGAGATTCCTTTTATATTGCATCCTGGAGAATTTGTTTTAGGAAGTACGTTGGAGTCAATTGGGCTTTCTGATAATCTAGTTGCCCGACTGGAAGGCAAGAGTTCTCTTGGACGAATAGGGTTATTGATTCATTCAACGGCTGGCTATGTTGACCCAGGATGGAATGGAAACCTTACTCTCGAACTCAGTAATGTGAATAATTTACCTGTCACGCTTTACTACGGAATGAAAATAGGGCAGATATCCTTTACAGAGCTATCGTCGCCTTCGGATAGACCTTATGGTTCATCCGATTTGGGTAGTAAATATCAGGGGCAGAAAGAACCAACTGCGAGCAGAATTTATCGTGACTTTCAGGGATAGAATTGAACGATCAAACAGAAATTCGATCTTATATGCAGAAAGCTTTGGCGCTGGCTAAGCTTTCGTTAGGTTTATCTAGTCCCAATCCTCCCGTTGGAGCGGTTATTGAAAAAGACGGAGAAATAGTTGGAGAAGGGTTCACACAAGAGATAGGTGGCGACCATGCAGAAATTGTTGCTTTGGGACAGGCAGGGGACTTAGCTGCTGGTGCGACTATGTATGTGACCATGGAACCTTGTTCCCATTACGGGAGAACCCCACCTTGCTCCGATGCTCTAATAAAAGCGGGAATCCGTCGTGTTTTTATGGCTGTTACTGATCCTAATCCTAAGGTGAATGGTCAAGGTAATACTATGTTGAAACAGGCAGGGATTGAAACTTCTATAGGTAGTTTAGCAGATGAAGCACAAGACCATTATCAGGCATATTTCAAATTTATTAAGACGGGAAAACCTTTAGTAGTGGCAAAATATGCGATGACACTGGATGGCAAAATAGCTACAAGATCTGGAGATTCTAAATGGGTTACTGGAGAGCGATCAAGGGCAATAGTGCATCTGATTCGATCCCAAATGGACGCAATAATTACTGCTCCGGGAACGATCCGTTCGGATAACCCTAAATTAACTGCCAGAGATGCTCAAGGTACTCCGTTACCCCGCCAACCTTTGAGGGTCATTGTTGATAGTCGTGGTAGGACACCGAAAGAAGCCATTCTTTTTAGCCAACCTGGCAATACTTTGATCGTAACTGCAAGTGAACAAGCAGCAGTTAGATATTACGGTATGGGAGACACCGTCTCAACGGTTGTTTTAGGAGATGAGTCGGGTAAAGTGGATTTAGAGAAACTAATGACTGAATTGGGTAGCAGGGGTATTCTACAGGTTATGACAGAAGCAGGAGAGACATTGCTAGGCGCTTTGTTCGATAGCCACGTTCCTGATCAAGTTATAGCATTTGTTGCCCCATCGATCGTTGGAGGCGCAGAATCTCCTAGTCCGGTTGCGGGTATTGGGATTGAGAAAATCTCTGATGCTTTTTCTCTGGGGAATATTGTTGTAGATAGTGTTGAAAATGATGTTCTTGTACGAGGCCGACTGAAATCTTGGGATTAATTAACAAGATAATTATCGATATAATATAATCTTGTTGACAAGTATATTTGCTAAACAAAGGTACAACTTGGCTTGTCAGAAGCTCTCAGGGGCGCCATAGTTATTGTCAGGGAGGCTCGGTGTTATGTTTACGGGGATT
Source organism: Dehalococcoidia bacterium (assembly GCA_029941095.1). Taxonomy (GTDB): domain Bacteria; phylum Chloroflexota; class Dehalococcoidia; order UBA6926; family UBA6926; genus UBA6926. Next base: position 2,818 of record JAPYRO010000008.1, on the reverse strand, counting down.
GTGGAAGAGACAGGGGTAATTACTGAAATAAGCGAAGGCCAATTAGGTGTACGGGCCAGCGTAGTACTTGATGGAACTAAAATTGGCGATAGTATATGCGTTAGCGGAGCTTGTCTTACTGTAATCAAGATTGACCAAGACGGTTGTTTATTTGATGTTATGCCAGAAACTTTCGACAGAACTAATTTGGGGTTTGCAGAAATTAAGGGGATCGTTAATTTAGAGCGTGCAATGTTATTTAATGGCCGAGTCGGAGGACACCTAGTGCAAGGCCATGTTGATGGCACTGGGACTGTAGCTTCCATTGAAAAGCAAGGTGACGCAAAGGTCGTTAGATTTCGGGCACCTCGAAATATAATGAGATATATAGTTGAAAAAGGCTTCATAGCTATTAATGGTGCTAGTCTAACCATTACAGAAGCTGTAGAAGACTTTTTCAGTGTTTCACTGGTTCGGTTTACCTATGAAAATACTGATTTAGGGGTTTTAAAAATTGGAGATGAAGTTAACCTGGAAGTTGATATATTAGCTAAATATATCGAGCGTTTAAATCAGAGAGAGACTATCGAGGAGTTCGCGATTAATTAGGAGGGCCTAAATGTCTTTGTCTAGTGTTGATCAAGCAATAGAAGCAGTTAAAAACGGAGAGTACGTCATCATAGTTGATGATGCTGAGCGTGAAAACGAAGGAGATCTTTTCATAGCTGCAGAAAAAATAACACCTGAGAACATCAATTTTATGGCAACTCACGCGCGTGGCCTTATATGCGTTCCAATGCTGCCAGATCGATTGGAAGAACTCAGAATACCGTTGATGGTAGGTGACAATACGACTCCGTTAGAGACAGCATTCACGGACTCTGTTGATGCTAAAGTGAACGTATCAACAGGTATTTCTGCTGGAGATAGAGCAACCACCGTTGAGGCATTGATTGATCCTTCCACTAGCCCAGATGATCTAGGTCGCCCAGGGCATGTTTTCCCTCTCCGATATCGGGAGGGAGGTGTGCTAATGAGGGCAGGCCATACAGAGGCAGCAGTTGATTTGGCTAAGATTAGTGGGCTTTATCCTGCAGGAGTGATATGCGAGATCATGAATAATGATGGAACTATGGCGCGCATGGATGATTTGGAGAAATATTCCGAAAAATGGGATATTCCAATTGTTACGATCGCTGAACTTATAGAATACAGACGAAATCATGAAAGGTTAGTAGAGAGGGCGGGAGAATCGTTACTTCCCACAACCCATGGTGATTTCCGCGCTTACGGATTTAAAAGTTCGATCGATCCTGATGAGCATATTGCTCTGGTAATGGGGGAAATTAAAGAAGATGAACCAGTTCTGGTTAGAGTCCACAGCGAGTGCGTCACGGGTGATGCATTTGGGTCTTTGCGATGTGATTGCGGTGAACAGGTAGATCTAGCGTTACAACAAATAGCAAAAGAAGGAACAGGTGTTTTCTTGTATATGCGTCAAGAGGGGCGAGGTATTGGCCTCCACAATAAACTTAGAGCCTATTCTTTACAGGATTCAGGCATGGATACCGTTGAAGCTAACAAGAAGATAGGTTTCCCTCCAGATTTACGTGATTATGGAGTTGGGGCCCAAATTTTGGTTGATCTGGGTGTAAGAAAGCTAAAACTTTTAACAAATAACCCTAGGAAAATTGTTGGAATCGATTCTTATGGACTTGAGATAGTTGAGAGGGTTCCTATCGTAGTTTTACCCAACGATTTTAACAGGCGTTATTTGGAGACAAAAAGAGATAAGATGGGCCATTTAATGGATTAATTGCCTTGAAGGTAATAATTCTAGTTAATGTTCTTGATAATTAAATCACCTTTGAAGGGTTTAGAGTGTCCTACAAAAATATTAATGTTAGTCCAAATGGAAATGGCTTAAGCGCTGGTGTGATTGTTGCTCGATTCAATCGAGTTATAACTGATCGACTTTTAGAAGGTGCTTTATCAGGCCTTCAAGAAAAAGGGATACTACAAACCGACATTACCGTTTATTGGGTTCCTGGGGCATTTGAGATTCCCACAGTAGCAATGGAGGCAGCCAAGACAGGAGAGTTCGATTTTTTGATCGCGATCGGTGCTGTTATAAGAGGGGAAACATCTCATTTTGATTATGTTTCCCTTGGTGTAACCAATGGTATAAGTAGTATTCCTATCGAAACAGGTGTTCCTGTCGCTTTTGGTGTTCTTACTACTGATAACATGGAGCAAGCTATGGCGAGATCGGGACCTTTGGGCTCTAATAGAGGTTATGATGCTGCGTTAAGTGGCATAGAGACCGCGAACGTTATAAAAGAGCTCCGAGGGTAACTATACATTGAGTTTAGCTTAGCTTTAATTTTTTCAACATATTTCGATAACCAGACGTTTTTTTAAGCTCATCAAAATCCGGTTCATTGTCGATTTGTTTTAGGTTGGCAGGGCTAATTTTTAGAAACTCTGTTAAGTCACTTATCGATTCTATCGGTTCGCCCAGCCTGACGTGGGTTTTCGCTTTAGCAAAAAGAGCATCTGGGAATCGCTCTCTCAACACTATAGCTCTTTCAAAGGATGACAACGCTTGTTTGAAATCACCAACGTTAGAGTAAGCGATTCCTTTTCCGTAATGAGCTTCTGGTATATCAAGTCTTAGGCGTACACAGCGATCAAAATCCTTTATTGCATCTTCAAAGCGCTCCATCCTTGTCAATGTGATCCCTCTATTGTAGTGAGCACGGGCGTAATCTGGTCTTAAATTGATAGCCGCTGAATACTCGTTCAGAGCTTGATCGGGGTTACCAGTTATAGATAAAGC